>NZ_JBEYXJ010000008.1:0-56989 GCF_040645015.1 Streptomyces sp. NPDC046881
CACCGCGTGAGTGGAACCGGCCGTGCGCGGGCACTCACGCACCCGCAGGACGGCTGCGGCGGGGACCCGGGCGGAGGAGGCAGACGCCGCCCCCCGCGGGCGCGGGAGGGCGTCTGAGGGGCCCGGAGAGCAGCGCCGCGCCCGGGCCCGTACCCGCCGGCGCGCCGGGTGTGATCAGGTGCACCCCATTTGTTTTGACCGCAGCCAATGCGGTAGGTACGCTCAGACCTTGTGCCTGGGGTGTGCCCTGGCTCCTGTGCGTGCCTGTAACCGCATGGCGAGCCGCGACCGGCCACCGTAATTCGCGCCCTTTTCGCCTTGCGGCGGGAGTCTGGCGGATTCGACACACCCGACCGCGTGGGTCGGCGACGTTCCAGGTTAGCTGTACCCATCGGCACACAGAAACCGGAGAAGTAGTGCCTACGATCCAGCAGCTGGTCCGCAAGGGCCGGCAGGACAAGGTCGAGAAGAACAAGACGCCCGCACTCGAGGGTTCCCCTCAGCGTCGTGGCGTCTGCACGCGTGTGTTCACGACCACCCCGAAGAAGCCGAACTCGGCCCTCCGCAAGGTCGCGCGTGTGCGTCTGACCAGCGGCATCGAGGTCACCGCTTACATTCCGGGTGAGGGACACAACCTGCAGGAGCACTCCATCGTGCTCGTGCGCGGCGGCCGTGTGAAGGACCTGCCGGGTGTTCGCTACAAGATCATCCGCGGTTCGCTCGACACCCAGGGTGTCAAGAACCGCAAGCAGGCTCGCAGCCGTTACGGCGCCAAGAAGGAGAAGTAAGAATGCCTCGTAAGGGCCCCGCCCCGAAGCGCCCGGTCATCATCGACCCGGTCTACGGCTCTCCTCTGGTGACCTCCCTGATCAACAAGGTGCTGCTGAACGGCAAGCGCTCCACCGCCGAGCGCATCGTCTACGGCGCCATGGAGGGCCTGCGCGAGAAGACCGGCAACGACCCGGTCATCACGCTGAAGCGCGCTCTCGAGAACATCAAGCCGACCCTCGAGGTCAAGTCCCGCCGTGTCGGTGGCGCTACCTACCAGGTGCCGGTCGAGGTCAAGCCCGGCCGCGCCAACACCCTGGCGCTGCGCTGGCTGGTCGGTTACTCCCGCGCCCGTCGCGAGAAGACCATGACCGAGCGTCTCCTCAACGAGCTTCTCGACGCCTCCAACGGCCTCGGTGCGGCCGTGAAGAAGCGCGAGGACACCCACAAGATGGCCGAGTCCAACAAGGCCTTCGCGCACTACCGCTGGTAGTCGCTACCCACATCGAGACCGAGAGAAGACTGAAGCCTTATGGCTACCACTTCACTTGACCTGGCCAAGGTGCGCAACATCGGCATCATGGCCCACATCGACGCGGGCAAGACGACCACCACCGAGCGGATCCTGTTCTACACCGGTGTGTCTTACAAGATCGGTGAGGTCCACGACGGCGCTGCCACCATGGACTGGATGGAGCAGGAGCAGGAGCGTGGCATCACGATCACCTCTGCTGCCACCACCTGTCACTGGTCGCTGGAAGACGTCGACCACACGATCAACATCATCGACACCCCGGGTCACGTCGACTTCACCGTCGAGGTGGAGCGCTCCCTGCGCGTGCTCGACGGTGCCGTGACGGTGTTCGACGGCGTCGCCGGTGTCGAGCCGCAGTCCGAGACGGTGTGGCGTCAGGCGGACCGCTACGGCGTTCCGCGTATCTGCTTCGTCAACAAGCTCGACCGCACGGGTGCCGAGTTCCACCGCTGCGTGGACATGATCTCGGACCGCCTGGGCGCGCAGCCGATCGTCATGCAGCTCCCGATCGGTGCCGAGGCCGACTTCCAGGGCGTCGTGGACCTGGTCCGCATGAAGGCGCTCGTCTGGTCCGCCGAGGCCACCAAGGGCGAGATGTACGACGTCGTCGACATCCCGGCCACGCACACCGAGGCTGCCGAGGAGTACCGCGGCAAGCTGATCGAGGCCGTGGCCGAGAACGACGAAGAGATCATGGAGCTGTACCTGGAGGGCGAGGAGCCTTCCGAGGAGCAGCTGTACGCCGCGATCCGTCGTATCACCATCGCGTCCGGCAAGGGCACCGGCACCACCGTGACCCCGGTGTTCTGCGGTACCGCGTTCAAGAACAAGGGCGTCCAGCCCCTGCTCGACGCGGTCGTGCGCTACCTGCCGTCCCCGGTCGACATCGAGGCCATCGAGGGCCACGACGTCAAGGACCCCGAGACGGTCATCAAGCGCAAGCCGTCCGAGGAAGAGCCGCTGTCGGCGCTTGCCTTCAAGATCATGAGCGACCCGCACCTGGGCAAGCTCACCTTCGTCCGGGTCTACTCGGGCCGCCTGGAGTCCGGCACCTCGGTGCTGAACTCCGTCAAGGGCAAGAAGGAGCGCATCGGCAAGATCTACCGCATGCACGCCAACAAGCGTGAGGAGATCGACTCGGTGGGCGCCGGCGACATCGTCGCCGTCATGGGCCTGAAGCAGACCACCACCGGTGAGACGCTCTGCGACGAGAAGAACCCGGTGATCCTGGAGTCCATGGACTTCCCGGCGCCGGTCATCGAGGTCGCGATCGAGCCCAAGTCCAAGGGTGACCAGGAGAAGCTGGGTGTCGCCATCCAGCGTCTCGCGGAGGAGGACCCCTCCTTCCAGGTGCACACCAACGAGGAGACCGGCCAGACCGTCATCGGCGGTATGGGCGAGCTTCACCTCGAGGTCCTCGTGGACCGCATGAAGCGCGAGTTCAAGGTCGAGGCCAACGTCGGCAAGCCGCAGGTGGCCTACCGCGAGACGATCCGCAAGGCCGTCGAGCGCGTCGACTACACCCACAAGAAGCAGACCGGTGGTACCGGTCAGTTCGCGAAGGTGCAGATCGGCATCGAGCCCCTCGAGGGCGGCGACGTCTCGTACGAGTTCGTGAACAAGGTGACCGGTGGCCGTATCCCGAAGGAGTACATCCCTTCGGTGGACGCCGGTGCGCAGGAGGCCATGCAGTTCGGCATCCTCGCCGGCTACGAGATGACCGGTGTCCGTGTCATCCTCCACGACGGCGCCTACCACGAGGTCGACTCCTCCGAGCTCGCCTTCAAGATCGCCGGTTCGCAGGCCTTCAAGGAGGCCGCGCGCAAGGCCAGCCCCGTGCTGCTCGAGCCGATGATGGCCGTCGAGGTCACCACGCCCGAGGACTACATGGGTGAAGTCATCGGCGACATCAACTCCCGCCGTGGCCAGATCCAGGCCATGGAGGAGCGGGCTGGTGCCCGCGTCGTGAAGGGCCTCGTGCCCCTGTCGGAGATGTTCGGCTACGTCGGCGACCTCCGCAGCAAGACGTCGGGTCGCGCAAGCTACTCGATGCAGTTCGACTCCTACGCCGAGGTTCCGCGGAACGTCGCCGAGGAGATCATCGCGAAGGCCAAGGGCGAGTAACGCACCGCGTTCACACGCCGTAGGCTTGACTCCGGAGCCTCCAGGGGCAAACGTCCGCAATCGTGAGCGTTTGCCCCGGGTTCCGGGCCTTTACAGCAAAGATCACCTGGCGCCGATGAAGTAAGGCGTACAGAACCACTCCACAGGAGGACCCCAGTGGCGAAGGCGAAGTTCGAGCGGACTAAGCCGCACGTCAACATCGGCACCATCGGTCACATCGACCACGGTAAGACGACCCTCACGGCCGCCATTACCAAGGTGCTGCACGACGCGTACCCGGACCTGAACGAGGCCACCCCGTTCGACAACATCGACAAGGCTCCTGAGGAGCGTCAGCGCGGTATCACCATCTCCATCGCGCACGTCGAGTACCAGACCGAGGCGCGTCACTACGCCCACGTCGACTGCCCGGGTCACGCGGACTACATCAAGAACATGATCACGGGTGCGGCGCAGATGGACGGCGCCATCCTCGTGGTCGCCGCCACCGACGGCCCGATGCCGCAGACCAAGGAGCACGTGCTCCTGGCCCGCCAGGTCGGCGTTCCGTACATCGTCGTCGCCCTGAACAAGGCCGACATGGTGGACGACGAGGAGATCCTGGAGCTCGTCGAGCTCGAGGTCCGTGAGCTCCTCTCCGAGTACGAGTTCCCCGGCGACGACGTTCCGGTCGTCAAGGTCTCCGCGCTCAAGGCCCTCGAGGGCGAGCAGGAGTGGGTGGACTCCGTCCTCAACCTGATGAAGGCCGTCGACGAGTCGATCCCGCAGCCGGAGCGCGACGTCGACAAGCCGTTCCTCATGCCGATCGAGGACGTCTTCACGATCACCGGTCGCGGTACGGTCGTCACCGGCCGTATCGAGCGTGGTGTCCTCAAGGTCAACGAGACCGTCGACATCATCGGCATCAAGACCGAGAAGACCACCACCACGGTCACCGGCATCGAGATGTTCCGCAAGCTGCTCGACGAGGGCCAGGCCGGTGAGAACGTCGGTCTGCTCCTCCGTGGCATCAAGCGCGAGGACGTCGAGCGCGGCCAGGTCATCATCAAGCCGGGCTCGGTCACCCCGCACACCGAGTTCGAGGCGCAGGCCTACATCCTGTCCAAGGACGAGGGTGGCCGCCACACGCCGTTCTTCAACAACTACCGTCCGCAGTTCTACTTCCGTACGACGGACGTGACCGGCGTGGTGACCCTCCCCGAGGGCACCGAGATGGTCATGCCGGGTGACAACACCGAGATGAAGGTGGAGCTCATCCAGCCCGTCGCCATGGAAGAGGGCCTGAAGTTCGCCATCCGTGAGGGTGGCCGCACCGTGGGCGCCGGCCAGGTCACCAAGATCGTCAAGTAAGTTCCGCTTGCTTGAGGGTCACCTGACCTAAGGGGAGGCCCGTACGACTCCGGTCGTACGGGCCTCTTCCGCATTCCCGGCTCCCTGTCGTTCCGGGGGAGCGCATACGGTTCTTCGCGTGAGTACCGTGCCGCCCGCCGACGGGCCCGACCAGCCTCCCCTGTCCGACGAGCAGTGGGCGGCGTTCCTGCGCGACGCCGTCGAGGGCGACGGTGCCGGCGCCCCCAGGGAGCCGTCCGCGCGCGCCAGGACGCGGTTGCGCCGGCTGCGGGCCGGACTGCGCCGCGGGCCCAGGCGTCCCGCGCGCTTCTCGGTGCGCGCCGGAGTGCAGGCCGTCGTGCCCTGGCTGGCCGCGGCGGCCGTGGTGGTCTACGGCGCCTGGGAGCAGGGCCTGCTCTCCTGGGGCGGCGGGGAGGAGCCGGGACCGGCCCGTGCCGTGGCCCTGCCGGGTGGCGGGGTGTCCGACGGCGACCACTGCGGGGCCAGGGGCTACCACCACTTCCCGCTGCCGGCGGCCGCCTCCGTGCCGGTCCCGAAGTCCGCGGATCCGCCGTCCGGCCCGCGGCTCGTCCTCGGCTCCTACGGGTACGTGAAGCCGTCCCGCCGCGCTCCCGGGCGCCTGACCGTCGGCCTGCTCTTCGCGCCGGGCGAGAAGGGCTCGCTGGAGCTGTCCCGGACCCTGGGCGGCGAGGGCGCGGCGGTCGAGATCGAGGGCCCGGACGGGCTGGTGGGCGGCGCCCACGGCGTGCCGGTCACCTGGGACTCCCCGGCGAAGCCGGGTGACGCCGGCACGGCACGCATCGACCTCACCGACGAGGGTGGCGCCGAGCTGTCCCTGCCGTCGCAGGCCCTGTGCCCCGGATACGACGCGGTGTCCGTGGCCGGGCACCTCCCGCCGCCGACCGACTCCTCGAACACGATCACCGGTCAGCCGCCCTACACCCTGACCGTCTCCGTCCGCGACCCGGGCGTCGGCGCCCTGCGCACGTCACTCGGCCTCCCGCCGGGCGGCGGCATCCTGAGCGCGAACAACCTGGTGCCGGACGGCCCCTGAGCCCGGACGGCCCTTCGAAACTATTCGGCGCCGACGACCCGTTCCCCCCGCCGCCGACTCCCTCCACTATTTGTCATGCCTCTGAGCAAATAGATCCGGGCAGTCGGAAGTGACCCGGCCGGTGGGAGGGGACGTATGTCTGTGGCGCGCAGGGCTGTGCTGGGGGCGGGGCTCGCCGCCGTGCCGGTGCTGGCCTCGGGGGTCGCGTGGGCCGGCGCGGACGGCGGCCCGGCGGTGACGGACCCGGGGGCGTACATCTCCTTCTCGGGTGGGGCGTTCTCCCTGGTGGGCGCGCCGGTGGTGGTGAGCCCGGAGGATCATCCCGGAGTCGTACGGGTGGCCGGGGATCTCCGGAACGACCTCGAACGGGTGACGGGGGTCCGCCCGGGCAATGCGCTCGGCCGTTTCCCGGTGCTGCTCGGCACGATCGGGCGCAGCCCGCTGATCGACGGGCTGATCCGGTCCGGGAAGCTCGACGTGACGGGCGTGCGGGGCAGGTGGGAGACCTCGCTACAGACGGTCGTGGACCGGCCGGTGCCCGGTGTGGAGCGGGCGTTCGTCGTCGCCGGCAGCGATCCGCGGGGCACGATCTTCGGGGCGTACGACGTCTCGTACGGCATCGGTGTCTCCCCCTGGCACTGGTGGGACGACGTGCCGCCGGCCCGGCGGGACCACGTATGGGTGAAGCCCGGCCGCTTTACCCAGGGGAGCCCGGCGGTGAGGTACCGGGGCGTCTTCGTCAACGACGAGAATCCCGCGCTGGGCACCTGGGCGCCGGCGTACTTCGGCCCGGGGAAGGCGCCGGGCCACCCCGGCGGCTTCACCGCGGACTTCTACGCCAAGGTCTTCGAGGTGCTGCTGCGTCTGAAGGGCAACTACCTCTGGCCGGCGGTGTGGGGCCGGGCGTTCGCGGAGGACGACCCGGACAACCACCGCCGTGCCGCCGAGTACGGCATTGTCATGGGCACGTCTCACGAGGCGCCGATGATGCGGGGCATCGAGGAGTGGAACCGGCACGCCGGCTCGGGGACCGACCCCTACGGGGGCACGGGCGAATGGTCGTACCGCCGCAACGCGGAGGCGATCCGCGCGTACTGGCGCGCCGGCATCCAGCGCATGGTCGACCAGGGCTTCGAGGGCGTGGTGACCCTCGGCATGCGCGGCAACGGCGACACGAGCCTGCCCGACGGCGACGGCATCGAGCTGATGCAGCAGATCATCGCCGACCAGCGCCGCATCATCGAGGAGGTGACCGGCAGGCCGGCGGCCGAGACCCCGCAGGTGTGGACCCTCTACAAGGAGGTCCAGCGCTACTGGGACCGCGGCCTGCGCGCCCCGGACGACGTCACCGTGGTCCTCACCGACGACAACTGGGGCAACATCCGCAAGCACCCGGACGGCCCGCGCCCCGGCGGCTACGGCCTCTACTACCACTTCGACTACGTCGGCGCCGGCCGCAACTACAAGTGGGTCGACACCGCCAACCTCAGGAACGTCTGGGACCAGCTTCACCAGGCGCACGCCTACGGCAACCACGGCCTGTGGGTGGCCAACGTCGGCGACCTGAAGGGCAACGAACTGCCCACCGAGTTCTTCCTCGGCTACGCCTGGAACCCCGACCCCTGGCCCCTGGAACGCCTCGGCGCCTGGGAGGAGCGCTACGCCCGGCAGAACTTCGGCGCCGCGCAGGCCGGGGAGATCGCCGCGCTGCTGGCGGACTACGGCCGGCTCCAGGCCCGCCGCAAACCCGAGCTGCTGAACCGCCGGATCACCCTCTCCGGCGACCGTGTGGTCTACGACGACCGGCAGACCCCGTACTACTTCGCGCACCGGGAACTGGAACGGGTCACGGAGGAGTGGCGCGAGCTGGGCCGCCGTGCGGAACGAATCGAGCGCCGACTGCCGGAGCGGTTGCGGGACGCGTGGTTCGAACTGGCCGGCTACGCGGTCACGGCGACCGCGAACCTGTACGAGCTGCGGGCGGCGGAGTTCACGAACCTGCTGTACGCGGCGCAGGGCCGGGCCGCGACGAACGACCGCGCGGCCCGGGCGGAGGCGGCCCTCGGCCGGGACCTGGCCCTGGCCGACCGCTTCGGCTCCCGGGTGGCGGACGGCAAGTGGCAGGGCTTCCAGACCCAGCCGCACATCGACTACGGCGACGTGGACCGCTACGGCCCGAACGCGCCGTGGCAGCAGCCCGAGAAGGACGACGTGGCCCTGCCGGACGTGCTGTTCCCCGCTGTACGGCGCATCGAGGTGCCCTCCGGCGATGAGCTGGGCGTGTGCGTGGACGGGGCGGAGGACACGGGGGAGTGGTGGCCGGGAGGCTCCTCCTCGGCCGCGTCGCTGCCGCCGTTCAGCCCCTACCAGACCCGCCCCCGGCAGTACGTGGAGATCTTCAACCGGGGCCGTACGCCCTTCCCCTACGAGGTCTCGGTCCCGGTGCCGTGGCTGCGGGTGGACCGCCCCCGGGGCCGGGTGGAGCAGCAGGTCCGCCTGGAGGTGGAGGTGGACTGGTCCCGGGCTCCGGCCGGGCGCGCCGAGGCGACCCTGACGGTGCACGGCGCGGGCGCGTCGGTCCCGGTCCGCTGCGTGGCGGAACGCCCCTCGGGCGGGCCGGTGCGGGGCTTCGTGGAGGCCGGCGGCTACGTGGCGATCGACGCCGAGCACCACCACCGCGCGGTCGGCCGGTGGCGCCGCATCGACGGCATCGGACGGACCGGGGCGGGCATGACCCCCTGGCCGGTGACAGCCCCGAGCCGGACCCCGGGCGGCGACTCGCCTCGCCTGGAGTACGAGGTGACGCTGCTGTCCGCTGTCCCCGAGGTGACCGTGTGGGCCCACCTGTCCCCGCGCAACCCGGCCCTCCCCGGCGTCCCGGGCCTGCGCTACGCCGTCTCGCTGGACGACGGCCCGATCCGCACGGTGGACATCACCGCGGGCGCGGACGACGGCGCCCTGAACACGGTCTGGGCCCGGCACACCTCGGACAACGTCAACGCGACGGCGACCACGCACCCCGTGACGCAGCCGGGCGTCCACCGGCTGAAGTTCTGGATGGTGGACCCGACGGTGGTGGTGCAGCGCCTGCTGATCGACACGGGCGGGCTGCCGCAGCTGTACCTGGGGCCGCTGGAGAGCCGGCGGGTGGGTCACCCGTAGGGCGGCGGACCCGCCGCGGCTGTCCCGGGCGGCGAGCAGTGGGGACCCCCGGGTCAGAAGACCGGCAGGGCCGTCAGCGCGTCACCGTCAGCGACGAACACGCGGTTGCCGTCGGCCGTCATCCAGTAGTTCCCGGGGTTCTTGATGATGCGGAAGGCCCAGGTGGTGCGGTTCAGGGTGGAGTCGGGGTCGCTGCCGGTGCCGTCGCTCGGGCCGTCGGCCACATTGAGGACGCCGATCACGCCCTCCTCCGCGTTGACCTCCACGGACCAGAAGCCGTGGCCCTGGACCGCCAGCGGGCCGCGCGGGTCGCGTTCGAGGAGGAGGTCGTAGAGCCAGCCGCTCTGTTTCCCGCCTCGGATGTCGAAGCGGAGCGGTGCTCCGAGGGCGGCCACGAAGACGTAGGGGCCGTGGATCGCGGCGGGGCCCCAGAAGACCTTCGTACCGTCCCGGCGTCTCAGGTCCGGGCGCCACAGTTGCTTCCCGTGGGTGAGGTCACGGGCGGTGAAGTACGGGCTGCCGCTCACGAACAGGGTTCCGCCGGACGCGGCGATCCCCGGCCTGACGTCGTCCTGGTCGCGCAGCACCCAGGCCGTGCGGCCGGTGCGCGTGTCGACGGCGAGGACGTCCCCCGCGTCCGTGGCGACGGCCAGGACGCCCCGGGACACGACGCCCCGTGCCGTCCCCTTCGTGCCGAGGCCGGCATCCGGCTTCACGGTCCAGCGGATCCTCGCGTCGGTGCGGCTCACGCTGCGCAGCCGGCCGTCGTCGGTGACGACGTACACCGCCTCGGCATCGGCCGCGAGGACGCAGGAGGCCTCGGCGGGCGCCGTCCACCTGGGTTCGCCGGTGGACGCGACGAAGGTCAGCAGCCTGCCGTGGCCGTCGGCGGCGGCTATCAGCCGGTCGGAGAGCGAGACGAAGCGGCGTTCCGCCACTGCCTCGGGCGCGGACCAGCGCGGTTTCCCGTCGACGACGCCGTGTGCCGTGATACCGCCCTTGGTGTCTCCGACGACCAGGACGTCGCGTACCGGCAGGGGGGCGGGTGTGCGGGCGCCGAGGGCCGACCGCCGGCTCCAGAGCGGATCGGGCGTCTGCCCGAGGACGTAGTCCCCCTTGTCCGCCGACAGCAGCCGGGCCTTGGGGGTGCGCGCCGCGGGCGGTACGTCGAAGGGGTCGCTGCGGTTCTTCCGCCAGAACCACCAGCCGGCGCCGCCGGCACCGGCGAGGGCGATCGGGCCGCCGATCGCGAGGGCCGTCAGCACCCGGCGCCGCGGCACCCCGCCCGGCGCACTCGTGCCCGGCAGCGTGGTCAGCTCGTGCAGGGCGCGTTCCCGGCGCCGCACCTCCTCGGCCAGCGGGCCGGAGCGCCACACGCGGTCGGCGCCGCGGGGCGGGGCGAAGGCCCGCGCGACGGCGTCCGGGGTGGGCCGGTGCGCGGGGTCCTTGGCCAGGCACGGGCCGATGAGCTGCTGGAGGGCGGCCGGGACCCGGTCCATGCGCGGGGTGCCGTGGACGACCTCGTACTGGACGGCGGCGGCGTGCGAGCCCCCGTAGGCACGCTGCCCGCTCGCCGCGTACACCAGCAGGGCGCCCAGGGAGAAGACGTCGGCGGCCGGGCCCACTCGCTGCCCCAGTGCCTGTTCCGGTGCCCCGTAGCCCGGGGTCACCGGAATCTGCCCGGTGGTGGTGAGGGTGAGTCCGTGCTCGGGGCGGGCGATGCCGAAGTCGATGACGCGCGGGCCCGTCGAGGTGAGCACCACGTTGGCGGGTTTCAGGTCGCGGTGCACCAGGCCGGCGGCGTGGATGTCCCGCAGCGCGTGCGCGAGGGCCGCCGCGAGGGCCCGGACCCCGTTCTCGTCGAGGGGGCCGTGCGCGCCGACCGCCTCCTCCAGGTTCGGGCCGCTCAGGAACTCGGTCGCGATCCACGGGCGCCCGCCCTCGGTCTGCGTGTCCAGCACCCTGGCCACGCCCGGGCTGCCGACCGCCTGCGCCATCCGGGCCTCGCGCACGAAGCGCTGACCGAGCTGGGGGTCGTCCGCGAGATGGCGGTGCAGCACCTTCACCGCGGCCGTCCGCCCGTCGCGGTCCTGGCCGACGTACACCTTGCCCATGCCGCCCTCGCCGAGCACGCCGAGGATGCGGTAGGGCCCGAGGCGGATCGGGTCTCCGGTGTCCAGTGGCTTCATGTCTGCTGACCTCGGATCTCAGAGGAGCGGATAACCGGCGGCGTAGCTCTCGCCCAGGGCGATCAGGCGACGGGAGGCCGGGTGGGCGAAGTAGCGGGCCGCCGCGGTGGCTTTGACGGGGCGGGACGTGCTGCCGTCGGCCAGCGCGACGGCCGTCAGCTGCGACGACGCCCGGCGGTACACGTAGGCGACGCCGACGACGGGCGGCGCGCCGAGGTCGGCGGTGGTCGCGCCGCCGCCCTTCTCCGTCCAGCGCGGTGCGCCGCTGCCGGCGTCGACCGCGACGATCCCGCGTCCCGACTCCACCGCGTACACCACCCCGTCGTGGACGGCGGGCGGGCTGTAGGCGGCTCCCGGGGCGCCCTTGCCGTAGCGCCAGGCGACTTCGCCGTCGTCCAGGGCGAGCGCGAGCAGCCCGCCCGCCGACGGATACACGTGCCGGTCGTCGACGGCCAGGTGGGTCCGGCTGAAGGCGGGCTGCCCGCTGTCGAGCGGGCGGCTCCACAGCTGCCGTCCGGTGCCGGTGTCCCGTACGACGAGCCGGGTGGCGCCGTCGGCGGACTGCTGGACGAGGACGAGGCGCTCGCCGGACACCTGGGCCGCCAGGAAGTGGAACCGTTCGTTGCCGTCAGGGCGTGCCGGGAGGGGGATCTCCCACACCTTCTTGCGGGCGTTCAGGTCGAGGGCGAGCAGGTGCCAGCTCTGGCCCTTGCGGAAGGCGTTGCTGTGCGGCGGGGCGGAGGGCTGGGGGCCCCGGCCGCCGACCGCGTAGACGGCGGTGCCGGAGGCGCACAGCAGCTGGGTCCCGTACAGGCCGCCGTTGAAGTCCTTCAGTTCCAGGGAGGGCTCCCCGGGCCTGCCGTCGGCGAGGCCGACGGGGCGGACGGACAGCGGACCGGCCTCGTGCGCGGTGTAGTCGAGTGCGTGGATCCGCCGGCCGTCGGTGACGGTGAGGTGTCCGAAGTACACGCCGGGATCGGCCCACAACGACTTCCCCGACGCCGGGTCCAGCCCCTTGACGCCGACCGACTCCCCGACGACCACCAGCCGGTCGAGCAGCAGCGGGGCCGGCGGAACCGGCGGCTGGTCGGTGTACTCGGCCACCACCTGCCAGCGCAGGTCCCACGCGGGCCGCGCCGGGCCGGTCGGCGCGGGGCGCGCGGGAGTGCCGCCGCCCCGGCGGCCGAGCCAGGCCCAGGCACCCGCTCCGGCCGCGGCGACACCGAGGGCGGAACCCGCGCCGAGGGACAGCAGCCTGCGGCGGGACACGCCCGCCGGGGCGGCGTCGGGCTCGGTCCCGGGCAGGCCGTGCCCGGCCGGGGGCGGCAGCCGGTGCGGCTCGGCCCGCCAGACGCCGGCGGCCCGCCGGGCGATGTCCACGAGCACCGGCTCCGGCAGACAGTCCGCGAAGTCCTCTTCGACGCCGCCGAGCCGGGCACGCAGCTCGCCGGTCGTGGGCCGCTGCCGCGGGTCCTTGGCGAAGCACGGGCCCAGTACGGCGGCGAGGCCGGCCGGGACCCCGGTCAGGTCCGGTTCGGCGTACCGCACCCGGTACAGCAGGTCCGCCGCCTGCCCCCTGCCGAACGGCCCCCTGCCCGATGCGGCGTGGACCAGCACCCCGGCCAGGGCGAACACGTCACCGGCCGGTGTGTGTTCCTCGCCCGCCGCCTGCTCGGGCGACATGAAGGCGGGCGTGCCCGCCGCGGCCCCGGTCCGGGTGAGGCGGTCGTCGCCGAGCGCCCGGGCGATGCCGAAGTCGATGACCTTGGGACCGTCGGCCGTCACCATGATGTTGGACGGCTTCAGGTCCCGGTGGACGACGTCCGAGTCGTGCAGCTGGGCCAGCGCGGCGCACAGGCGGGCGCCGACGGCCCGGACCGCCCGCTCCGGCAGCGGCCCGCTCAGCCGGACGGCGTCGTCCAGGGGCGGCCCGATCAGGTACTCCGTGGCCAGCCAGGGCGTCTCGTGGACGAGGTCGGCGTCGAAGACCCGTGCGCCGTGCTCGCCGCCGATGACCCGGGCGGCGTCCGTCTCCAGCCGGAACCGGGTCCGGAAGACGGGGTCCGCGGCGATGCGGGCGTGCATCGTCTTGAGGGCGGCGACGCGTCCGGTGTCCGAACGGCCGAGGTAGACCGTGCCCATGCCGCCGCTGCCGAGGCGGGCGATCAGGTGGTAGGAGCCCAGCCGCGCGGGGTCGTCGTGAGCGAGGGGGGAGAACATCAGGGCCGCGTCTCCTGGGCGTGCGCGGGAACCGGGGCCGCGAGGACGCCGGCCGACTGACGGGCGAGGGCGGCGACGATCCGGGCCGGGAGGGGGAACGGGGGACCGTCGAGGACGGTGGGTACGGGCGCGAGGGGGCCCGGGAGCGCCTGCGGCCGGGGCGGGAGCGGCGCCGACAGGCCGGCCGCGAGATCGGACGCCGACGGCCGCCGGGCCGGGTCACGGGCCAGGCATGCGGTGATCGGCTCACGCAGCGACGCCGGAAGCTCCTCGCGCTCCGGGACGGTGTACCCGGTGCTCGCGTACGACAGCACGGCACCGAGCGCGTACACGTCACCGAGCGGCCGCGGTCGGCCGCCCTGTGCCTGCTCCGGCGCCAGGCACCCGGGATCCAGTCCGGGCCTCCCCAGCCGCTGCTCGCCCTCCGGAGCCGCGGCGCGCACCGCGCCGAAGCACGCCAGCAGCGGTCCGTCCACGCCGAGCAGCACGGCCGCGGGGGAGACGCCGGCATGCGCCACACCTCGCGCGTGGACCGTGGCCAGCGTGCGGGCGAGGGCCGCGCCGAGGGCACGCACCACGGTCTCCGGCAGCGGTCCGCCGTGCGCGGCGAGAGCGGCGGTCAGGGGCAGCACGGGGGTGTACGGCGCCGCGTGCCAGACCGGGACGGCCGCCCGGTCCACCTCCGCGACGGGCGCGAGGCCGGGTATCGCCAGTCGCCGTGCCTCCTCGGCCTCGGCGACCCAGCGGGCGGGTTCGGTCCCGGGGTGCGGCACCTGCACGAGGACCGTGCGCCGGCCGTCGGCACTGCGGGCCACATAGCGGCGATCGGGCGTCCGGTGCCGCTCGGCCTCCTCGTCGACCGCGGCCAGGACCGCATACGGCCCGATCCACAGCGGATCGTCCTGGCGCAGCCGCCTCATGCGCGCGTTCCCCCCGGTCGTCGGCACAGGGGAGAGATCCTACCGGGGGGAGTCGGGGCCGCTCCGGAGTGCGGGCAGAGCCACCTCCGCCCAGACGGTCTTGCGCGGGTGCCGCCCCTCGGTGACGCCCCAGCGGTCGGCGAGCGCCGCTACGAGCATCAGACCGCGGCCTGATTCGCCGTCCTCGGCCGGAGTGGTGAGCCGGGGGAGCCGGTCACCGCGCGTGTCGGTGACCTCGATGCGGAGGATGCCGCCGACGACGTAGAGCAGCAGCCGGAAGTCGCGGCCGGGTACGCGGCCGTGGGTGGCGGCGTTGGCGGCGAGTTCGGCGACGATCTGCGCCGGCGTCTCCAACGGCAGCCCCCACGTGCGTAGTTGCTGCTCGGTGAGCAGCCGGGCGAGACGGGCACCGCGTGGCGTGGGGGACAGGCGGACGCTGAAGTGGGGGATGGTGCCGCCGAGTTGGTTTTCAGGGGCAGCCATTTCTTGATTCATGTCACTGAGCGTGGCGGATTCTGCTTCCGTGAAGGGAGTGACCGCGCCTGTACGTACGGTGACTGTCCCGGCTTTGTCTCGGCTGTCTCGGCTGTCCCGGGCGTTGTACGGGTACGGAGTGCGCGCCGGAGGAGGAGCGATGGGTGAGGGAGTGGACGAGGCCGGCTGGGACGTCGAGCCCGGCGACGAGATCGAGCCGGTGGTCCAGGCGGTGGGGCGCCTGCTCAAGGTCTGCCGGGAGGCGGCCGGGGTCTCGGTGCCGGAGCTGGCCGAGGCCATGGGGTACGGCGAGGACATGATCCGCAAGATCGAGCGCGGGGCGCGGATTCCTCGACCGGAGCTGCTGGACAGGGCGGACACGTTCCTGAAGGCGCAGGGCCATCTGAGGGCCTTCACGGAGGACATGAAGAAGGCCCGCTATCCGAAGAAGGTGCGGGAGCTGGCGGAGATGGAGGGGCGGGCGGTGGAGATGCTGCTCTACGGCACCCACAACATCCATGGCCTGCTGCAGACGCCGGAGTACGCGCGAGCGCTGTTCGAGATGAGGCAGCCCGCGCTCAGTGAAGACGTCGTGGAGCGGGAAACCGCGGCACGCATGGCTCGTAAGGCTGTCTTCGAGCGTGAACCCGCGCCGACGCTCAGTTTCGTCCAGGAACAGGTGACGCTCGAACGTCCCTACGGTGGGAAGATGGTGCTGCGCCGACAGCTGGAACTCCTCCTGGGGGTAGCGCAGTTGCGGAACGTAACGCTTCAGGTCATGCCTACCGACCGAGAAGAGAACGCCGGGGCGTCAGGCCTGGTCGAGGTGCTGAAGTTCGCCGACGGCACGGCGATCGGACGCTCCGACGGCGCGTTCAACGGCCGCCCGGTCTCAAGCCCAAAAGATCTTCGGATCCTCGAACTGCGCTATGGAATGATCCGGGCGCAGGCTCTCACGCCGAGGGAGTCACAGGCCTTCATCGAGCAAGCGCTGGGGAGACTATGAGCACTGCCGAACTCCACTGGTTCAAGAGCAGTTACAGCAGCAGCGCTGAACCCGGCGACTGCGTCGAAGTCGCGCTCCACTGGTTCAAGAGCAGCTACAGCAGCAGTAGCAACGGCAACGACTGCGTTGAGGTCGCCCCCACCCCCACCACCATCCACATCCGCGACTCCAAGCACCCCGAAGGCCCCCGCCTCACCGCCACCCCGGCCGCCTGGGCGGCGTTCGTCGGCCTGGCCCGGCGGTCCTAGGCGACAGCTGAGACACCGACTGCGTGGAGCACCAGGCGGTGTCGCGTTGCTGACGCCGCTTCTCCGGGGCTGAGTCTGCGGCTGCGGCAAGTGATCTCGCGACGGTGTTGTGCAATCACATGCCAAGGTCAGGAGTGGCTGGTGGAAAAACGTTTGAGGGTGCAGTTGAGTAACTGCACCCTCAAACGGTCATCCCAGTCTGGGTGTTTCCGATGCTTCGTTCAATTCGGTGGAGTCTGCCTCGCTCTGCGCAGGGAATTCCGGTTCTGCGATAGCGCGTGTTAGCCGCGCAAGTTTCCCTTGGGTTTTAGACTCGATGGTCTCTGTCAGCCAGATCGACGCTCCCGCAATCCCCATGAAGGATGAAGCGAGAATTGTCCAGGTCACTGAAGAGGCGCGTCCCATCGACGTGATGACGACAGCCGTCATTAGAGTGAGTGCAGGCAGGGCCGCAGGGAGGTGCCAGCTAAACGCGTGTGAGCGCCTCGGCTTGGTTTTGCGAGGAGCCCTGTTGGGATCCGGTTCCTCGATGGTGTGCGGCTGCGGAGAAGGGGACAGATCGACGACGTTGTGCCCGCCTTCGTTGTGGATGTGAACCACGAGCGGTCGGTCGTGGCTGCTCATGTCCTCGTCGAGGTTCTCGGCGTCTTCGATGATCGCGTCGATGCGTGCCGCTTCGGCGGGGTCGTCGTGCATCCGCTGGAGGGCCTGCATGAACGAATCGACGCGCGCCTCCTCGGAGCGCTTCTCTTCCTGGTCCTGGTTCACTGCTCCTCCTCCCCGCTGTCGTTGTAGCCGGGATCCACTTTTCCCCGCAACTTGTTAATTGCTGTGGACGTATAGCTTTTGACCGACCCTTCCGAAACTCCCATGGCTTCGGCGGTTTCTCTTACGCTCAACCGTTTGAAGAAACGTAGTCGGATTACTTGCTGTTCGCGGGGTGATAGATCCTTGATCGCGTTCGCGAGTGTGATGTGGGTGATGATCTCATTGATTTTGTCGTGATCGGTGATCGCGTCGATGTCACCAAAGTGGCGGTTGCTTTCTTCTTTCTTGTTCTTGCTCCACCACGTTGCGCACTCGTTCTTGGCGATTTTGTAGGCGTAGCTCACCGGGCGTCCCTCGCGGATGTGGGGCCATCTGCGACGGACGGCAACGAAGACATCGTTGACGATCTCTTCAGCGACGGGGCGCGGGATCTTACTGCGGATGAGCCACCCGAGCATCACCCCACTGTGTTCGCGGTAGAGATCGATGATCTCGTTGTCGTAGAGCTCTTTGTCTTTCTCGTTCACCTGGGCAGGTCACCCACCGGGAGTTCCTCCTGTCGCCCCTGCGGCGCGATGGTCGGGGTCGGGCCGTCATTGGCCCGACCGAGAGCGAGCCGAGCGGACGGAGGAACGTCCGGTTCATCGGCCTGAAGCGGCGAGGGAACCGTGTCCGTCGTGTCCACGGCCTCGCGGCTGTCGACGCTCGGCGGCTGCGGGGCCGTGCGGATCACTCGGGTCCGGCCGCCGTCCTCGGACTCCATGAAGTCCGTGCCCGGGGGCAGCAGCGGGATGACGTTCGCGGTGGCCGCGTTGCGCTCCTGCTCCAACTCGACGGCCGTGCGGTTCTTGTTCCGCTCGGTCATGTAGGCCCAGAAGCCGCCTCCGCCTCGGCGGAAGAAGCCGGTGGCCATGGTCCACAGTTCCATCGGAGGGGGGTTCCTCTCGTCGCCTGCTGTCCTGCTTCGAAGGTGTAAAGGGCTCGCCGAGCAGATCGGTTGGGGGCGACTTCGAGATTTTCCGCGTGGCGCTGTCCTGCGGGGCGACGGGCCGGGGGCGGCGGCAGCTGGACGGCACGGGTATGCCGTTGTTGTCGCGTTCGAGGCAGTCCCAGGCCAGAGTGCGGATCTCGCCGGGGCGCCGTCCGGTGTCCATGAGGAGTTCGACGATGGTGCGGATGACCGGGTCTTCGCCGGAGCCCAGTGACGGCACTTGGCCGTTCCGACGGTGATTTCTCGTCGCCCGGTCTCGATCTCGGGGCGCACTCACCGTGAAGGCTGCCAAGGTTGTGGCTCGGCCCACCGATGGCGCGCCGGGCCGGAACGACTGCGAGCACGGCCGTGACCGTACGGCTGAGCACGCTGCGTGCGGACCGCTGACACGGCACGGAACGGCCACCCGAGGGAAAGGGGCGCGATGCAGGAGAAGTTCGGTCCCCGACGCATCCACGCCGGCTGGTACGCGGGCGTGGCCGTGCTGGTTCTGGGGCTCGTGGCGGCCGTGCTGTACGGCTCCGGGGTGTACGACTCCTGGCGGGACGGCCGTTCGCTGGACAAGGCCTGCGACGGCACGCTGGCCCAGGGCGGACTGGCCTCGGCGCTGGGCTCCTCGGACCTGAAGGCCGAGCAGGGCGACGCCGGTGTCCTCGCCGGGTGCTTCGTCAAGACGTCCCCCGGGTCCGGACGCGCCGTGCGGATCACCCTGCGCTGGAGCACCGACGGAGCCCCCTCGGGCAGCCTGGTCTGGTACCACTCGGGCTACAGCGGGGTGCGGGCACAGGCGGCACCGCTCGGGAACGGCTGGTCCGGTGTCGTCCGCTACGACGGCACCTGGCAGATCATGGTCACGCTCCACTGCGCGAACCAGAAGAACAAGGAGCTGGTCGCCTACGGTGACCTCTACGGCGCCTCCGGCGGGACCGCGGTCACCGGGCTCGGCCGGGTGACCACCGAGACCGCCCGGAAGGCGGCCGGGAAGTACGGCTGCGAGGCGAAGGCCGGCAAGCCGCTGACCCGGGTGTCCACGGCCCGCCTCGGCAAGCCCGGCACGGCGAAGCCGCTCGCGCGGGCGCAGGGGTCCTGCGTCGCACTGCGTGACACCTCGATGGCGGGGAGCGGCACATCCGGGATCATGGAGTACCCCGCGGACCCGGACGCCCCGCAGACCAACTGCTACCTGGTGACCGGCGGGAAGAAGCCCGGTTACGGGCTGTACGCGTACTACGGCGTCGCCGCCGAGGACTTCGAGTCGACCGGCTTCGGCGGACCCGACCACGACTCCGTGGTGGCGACCGCGCCCTGCCCCCGGGCCGGCCACGAGGCGGTCTTCGTGGTCTACCGTCTCTACGACCCGGACACCCGCAGCGAGCCGGTCGCGCACTACTCCGCCGCGTTCGCCCGGTCCGCACTGAAGGCCTTCGCCGGGCACGAGGCGGAACAGCGCGGCTGCGGAGACGTACGGATCACGGATCCGACGTGACCGCGACCCCTGTTTGACCTACGTCACCTTCGGGGTAATCTCTTCGGCTCGATTGGCGGAGGACCTGCCCCATATGGCAGACTGTCGGAGTTGCTCGGTCGAGTGTTGATGCTGCGCGCCTCCCGCCGGGAGGACCGGAAGCGAGTCCCACAGTACTCGTCGCCCTAACTGCCGTAAGGCAGCGCTGGGGCGGACGTACGGGAATCTTTCGGGAAGCGTGGGCGCGGCACCGGCCAGGCACCCGGTGGGCCTTCCGCCCCCGGCCTGCGGTTCCGGAAGGGCCGTGTGCATTCCCGCAGGGATGTTCGAACAAGGGACATCTGTGTCAGCGGGAGCGCGACACGCCCGACCGCGTGGGTCGGACGAACGAAGGCAGCAGACGGAATCCGCCGGGTTCCAGAGCGTAAGAAGAGACAGGACTACTGAGTAGCCATGGCGGGACAGAAGATCCGCATCCGGCTCAAGGCCTACGACCACGAGGTCATCGACTCCTCGGCGAAGAAGATCGTCGAGACGGTGACCCGCACTGGTGCGTCGGTCGCGGGCCCGGTGCCGCTGCCCACTGAGAAGAACGTGTACTGCGTCATCAAGTCGCCGCACAAGTACAAGGACTCGCGCGAGCACTTCGAGATGCGCACGCACAAGCGCCTGATCGACATCCTCGACCCGACCCCCAAGACCGTTGACTCTCTGATGCGACTCGACCTCCCGGCCGGTGTCGACATCGAGATCAAGCTCTGAGGCTGGTGGGCTGAGAATGGCTAAGCAGATCAAGGGCATCCTGGGCGAGAAGCTCGGCATGACGCAGGTGTGGGACGAGAACAACCGTGTTGTTCCGGTCACCGTCGTCAAGGCCGGCCCCAACGTCGTGACCCAGGTCCGTACGAACGACGTCGACGGCTACGAGTCGGTCCAGATCGCCTTCGGCGAGATCGACCCGCGCAAGGTGAACAAGCCCCTCAAGGGCCACTTCGCCAAGGCCGACGTCACCCCGCGCCGTCACCTCGTCGAGATCCGTACCGCTGACGCCAGCGAGTACACCCTCGGCCAGGAGATCACCGCCGAGGTGTTCGAGGCCGGCGTGAAGGTCGACGTCACCGGCAAGAGCAAGGGCAAGGGCTTCGCCGGTGTCATGAAGCGCCACAACTTCCGTGGCCTCGGCGCCGGACACGGCACCCAGCGCAAGCACCGCTCCCCCGGCTCCATCGGTGGCTGCGCCACCCCGGGCCGCGTGTTCAAGGGCCTCCGCATGGCGGGTCGCATGGGCAACGAGCGGGTCACCACCCAGAACCTGACCGTCCACGCCGTTGACGCGGAGAAGGGTCTGCTGCTCATCAAGGGCGCGGTTCCCGGTCCGAACGGCGGCCTCGTCCTGGTCCGCACCGCGGCCAAGGGGGCCTGAGGTAACCGATGAGCACTGTTGACATCCTTTCGCCGGCTGGCGAGAAGGCCGGTTCCGTCGAGCTCCCCGCGGAGATCTTCGACGCCAAGGTCAGCGTTCCGCTGATCCACCAGGTCGTCGTCGCGCAGCTGGCCGCTGCCCGTCAGGGCACGCACAAGACCAAGACCCGCGGTGAAGTCCGTGGTGGTGGCAAGAAGCCGTACCGCCAGAAGGGCACCGGTCGCGCCCGTCAGGGTTCGACCCGCGCGCCGCAGTTCGCCGGTGGTGGCGTCGTGCACGGTCCCGTGCCGCGTGACTACTCGCAGCGGACCCCGAAGAAGATGAAGGCCGCCGCCCTGCGCGGTGCCCTCACCGACCGGGCGCGTCACAACCGCATCCACGTCGTCTCCGGCGTGGTCGAGGGTGACATCTCCACGAAGGCCGCCAAGAGCCTGTTCGGCAAGATCTCGGAGCGCAAGAACCTGCTCCTGGTCGTCGAGCGCTCCGACGAGGCCGCGTGGCTGTCCGCCCGCAACCTGCCCCAGGTCCACATCCTGGAGCCGGGCCAGCTGAACACGTACGACGTTCTCGTCTCGGACGACGTGGTCTTCACCCAGGCCGCTTTCGAGTCCTTCGTCGCCGGCCCGAAGGCCAACGACACCGAAGGGAGCGAGGTCTGATGGCCATCCGTCACCCCGCTATCGCCTCGAAGGCCGCCAAGGCCGCCAAGGCCGCGCGCGTCGCCAAGGCACGCCGCCACGCCACCGAGGGCAAGAACACCGTCGAGACCCCGCTCAGCAAGTCGTACACGGACCCCCGTGACGTCCTGCTGAAGCCGGTCGTCTCCGAGAAGAGCTACGCGCTCCTCGACGAGAACAAGTACACGTTCATCGTCGACCCGAACGCCAACAAGACCCAGATCAAGCAGGCCGTCCAGGCGGTCTTCGACGTCAAGGTCACCGGGGTCAACACGATCAACCGCCAGGGCAAGCGCAAGCGGACCCGCACCGGTTTCGGCCAGCGTGCCGCGACCAAGCGCGCGATCGTGACCCTCGCCGAGGGCGACCGTATCGACATCTTCGGCGGTCCGACCGCGTAAGCGGGTCGGATCGTCCGATATCGGACGAGGACTGAGAAATGGGAATCCGCAAGTACAAGCCGACTACGCCGGGCCGTCGTGGTTCCAGCGTCGCCGACTTCGTCGAGGTCACGCGGTCCACGCCGGAGAAGTCGCTGGTCCGCCCGCTGCACAGCAAGGGCGGCCGTAACAACGCCGGTCGTGTGACCGTTCGCCACCAGGGTGGCGGACACAAGCGCGCCTACCGAGTGATCGACTTCCGTCGTCACGACAAGGACGGCGTGCCGGCGAAGGTCGCGCACATCGAGTACGACCCCAACCGCACCGCGCGCATCGCGCTGCTGCACTACGCCGACGGCGAGAAGCGCTACATCCTCGCCCCGCGCAACCTGCAGCAGGGTGACCGCGTCGAGAACGGTCCCGGGGCCGACATCAAGCCGGGCAACAACCTGGCCCTCCGCAACATCCCGGTCGGTACCACGATCCACGCGATCGAGCTCCGTCCCGGTGGCGGTGCCAAGTTCGCCCGCTCCGCCGGTGCCTCCGTGCAGCTGCTCGCGAAGGAGGGCGCCTACGCCCACCTGCGCATGCCGTCCGGTGAGATCCGCCTGGTCGACGTGCGCTGCCGCGCCACCGTCGGCGAGGTCGGCAACGCCGAGCAGAGCAACATCAACTGGGGCAAGGCGGGCCGCAAGCGGTGGCTGGGCGTTCGCCCGACCGTCCGTGGTGTGGTCATGAACCCGGTTGACCACCCGCACGGTGGTGGTGAGGGCCGGACCTCCGGTGGTCGCCACCCTGTGTCCCCGTGGGGCAAGAAGGAAGGCCGTACTCGTTCGCCCAAGAAGGCGTCGAACAAGTACATCGTCCGCCGCCGCAAGACGAACAAGAAGCGCTAAGGACGGGTTGAGATGCCTCGTAGCTTGAAGAAGGGACCCTTCGTCGACGACCACCTGATCAAGAAGGTGGACGCCCAGAACGAAGCGGGCTCTAAGAACGTCATCAAGACCTGGTCCCGTCGCTCGATGATCGTCCCGGCCATGCTCGGTCACACGATCGCGGTGCACAACGGCAAGACCCACATCCCGGTGTTCGTCACCGAGTCGATGGTCGGCCACAAGCTCGGCGAGTTCTCGCCGACGCGCACCTTCCGGGGCCACGTCAAGGAAGACCGGAAGTCGAAGCGCCGCTAGCAGCGGATCGCATTCAGACACGTAAGTAACTGAAGGGACAACCATGGAAGCCAGGGCCCAGGCGCGGTACATCCGCGTCACGCCCATGAAGGCCCGCCGCGTGGTGGACCTCATCCGTGGCATGAACGCCACGGAGGCCCAGGCCGTCCTGCGATTCGCTCCGCAGGCCGCCTCGGTGCCGGTGGGCAAGGTGCTGGACAGCGCCATCGCCAACGCCGCGCACAACTACGACCACACCGATGTCGACAGCCTCTTCGTTTCCGAGGCCTACGTCGACGAGGGCCCGACCCTGAAGCGGTTCCGTCCGCGTGCCCAGGGCCGTGCCTACCGGATCCGCAAGCGGACCAGCCACATCACCGTGGTCGTCAGCAGCAAGGAAGGAACCCGGTAATGGGCCAGAAGGTAAACCCGCACGGGTTCCGGCTCGGTGTTACGACCGACTTTAAGTCGCGTTGGTACGCCGACAAGCTGTACAAGGACTACGTCAAGGAAGACGTCGCCATCCGTCGGATGATGACGTCCGGCATGGAGCGCGCCGGCATCTCCAAGGTCGAGATCGAGCGCACCCGTGACCGCGTGCGTGTGGACATCCACACCGCTCGTCCGGGCATCGTCATCGGCCGCCGTGGCGCCGAGGCCGACCGCATCCGCGGTGACCTCGAGAAGCTCACGGGCAAGCAGGTCCAGCTGAACATCCTCGAGGTCAAGAACCCCGAGACCGACGCTCAGCTCGTGGCCCAGGCCGTCGCCGAGCAGCTCTCCTCCCGCGTCTCCTTCCGTCGGGCCATGCGCAAGAGCATGCAGTCCGCCATGAAGGCCGGCGCCAAGGGCATCAAGATCCAGTGCGGTGGCCGCCTCGGCGGCGCCGAGATGTCCCGCTCGGAGTTCTACCGCGAGGGCCGCGTGCCCCTGCACACGCTCCGTGCGAACGTGGACTACGGCTTCTTCGAGGCCAAGACGACCTTCGGCCGCATCGGTGTGAAGGTCTGGATCTACAAGGGCGACGTCAAGAACATCGCCGAGGTCCGCGCCGAGAACGCTGCCGCCCGTGCGGGTAACCGCCCGGCCCGCGGTGGCGCCGACCGCCCGGCCCGTGGTGGCCGCGGTGGCGAGCGGCGCGGTCGCAAGCCGCAGCAGGCTGCCGGTGCCGAGGCCCCCAAGGCCGAGGCCCCCGCCGCCGCTCCGGCTGAGAGCACCGGAACGGAGGCCTGACCGTCATGCTGATCCCCCGTAGGGTCAAGCACCGCAAGCAGCACCACCCGAAGCGCAACGGTATGTCCAAGGGTGGAACGCAGGTTGCGTTCGGCGAGTACGGCATCCAGGCGCTGACCCCGGCCTACGTGACGAACCGCCAGATCGAGGCGGCTCGTATCGCGATGACCCGCCACATCAAGCGTGGCGGCAAGGTCTGGATCAACATCTACCCGGACCGTCCCCTCACCAAGAAGCCGGCCGAGACCCGCATGGGTTCCGGTAAGGGTTCTCCGGAGTGGTGGATCGCCAACGTCAAGCCCGGACGCGTCATGTTCGAGCTGTCGTACCCCAACGAGAAGATCGCCCGTGAGGCGCTCACGCGTGCGGCCCACAAGCTGCCGATGAAGTGCCGGATCGTCAAGCGCGAGGCAGGTGAAGCGTGATGTCGGCCGGTACCAAGGCGTCCGAGCTGCGCGAGCTGGGCAACGAGGAGCTTCTGGCGAAGCTCCGCGAGGCCAAGGAAGAGCTGTTCAACCTCCGCTTCCAGGCGGCGACGGGTCAGCTCGAGAACCACGGTCGGCTGAAGGCCGTCCGCAAGGACATCGCGCGGATCTACACCCTGATGCGTGAGCGCGAGCTGGGCATCGAGACGGTGGAGAGCGCCTGATGAGCGAGAGCAACGTGACTGAGAACACCGAAGCCCGAGGCTTCCGCAAGACCCGTGAGGGTCTGGTCGTCAGCGACAAGATGGACAAGACCGTCGTCGTCGCCGTCGAGGACCGTGTGAAGCACGCGCTGTACGGCAAGGTCATCCGCCGTACGAACAAGCTCAAGGCCCACGACGAGCAGAACGCTGCGGGCGTCGGCGACCGCGTCCTCCTCATGGAGACCCGGCCGCTGTCCGCGACGAAGCGCTGGCGCGTCGTCGAGATCCTCGAGAAGGCCAAGTAATTCCTGCGGGGCAAACCCCGCAGGTCAGTTCCGCCAGGCTCCGGGGGCCGCTGAGAGGCGGCCCCCGGGGAACCGGCAGACGATCAGGAGATAGACGTGATCCAGCAGGAGTCGCGACTGCGTGTCGCCGACAACACTGGTGCGAAGGAGATCCTTTGCATCCGTGTGCTCGGTGGCTCCGGTCGCCGCTACGCGGGCATCGGTGACGTCATCGTCGCCACCGTCAAGGACGCGATCCCCGGTGGCAACGTGAAGAAGGGTGACGTCGTCAAGGCGGTCATCGTTCGCACCGTCAAGGAGCGCCGCCGTCCGGACGGCTCGTACATCCGCTTCGACGAGAACGCCGCCGTCATTCTGAAGAACGACGGCGACCCTCGCGGCACCCGCATCTTCGGCCCGGTCGGCCGTGAGCTGCGCGAGAAGAAGTTCATGAAGATCATCTCGCTCGCGCCGGAGGTGCTGTAAGCATGAAGATCAAGAAGGGCGACCTGGTCCAGGTCATCACCGGTAAGGACAAGGGCAAGCAGGGCAAGGTCATCGCGGCCTACCCCCGCGAGGACCGTGTCCTGGTCGAGGGTGTCAACCGGGTCAAGAAGCACACCAAGGCCGGCCCGACCGCCAGCGGTTCCCAGGCCGGCGGCATCGTGACGACCGAGGCCCCCATCCACGTGTCCAACGTTCAGCTGGTCGTGGAGAAGGACGGTCAGAAGGTCGTCACGCGTGTCGGCTACCGCTTCGACGAAGAGGGCAACAAGATCCGCGTTGCCAAGCGGACGGGTGAGGACATCTGATGGCTACCACCACCACTCCGCGTCTGAAGCAGAAGTACCGCGAGGAGATCGCGGGCAAGCTGCGTGACGAGTTCAAGTACGAGAACGTCATGCAGGTTCCCGGCCTCGTCAAGATCGTGGTCAACATGGGTGTCGGCGACGCCGCCCGTGACTCGAAGCTGATCGAGGGCGCGATCCGCGACCTGACCACCATCACCGGTCAGAAGCCGGCCGTCACCAAGGCCCGCAAGTCCATCGCGCAGTTCAAGCTGCGTGAGGGCCAGCCGATCGGTGCCCACGTCACGCTCCGTGGCGACCGCATGTGGGAGTTCCTGGACCGCACCCTGTCGCTCGCGCTCCCGCGCATCCGCGACTTCCGCGGCCTGTCCCCCAAGCAGTTCGACGGCCGTGGCAACTACACCTTCGGTCTCACGGAGCAGGTCATGTTCCACGAGATCGACCAGGACAAGATCGACCGCGTCCGGGGTATGGACATCACCGTGGTGACCACGGCGACCAACGACGAAGAGGGCCGTGCCCTTCTCCGTCACCTCGGCTTCCCGTTCAAGGAGGCGTGAGCGAGATGGCGAAGAAGGCTCTCATCGCGAAGGCTGCTCGCAAGCCCAAGTTCGGTGTGCGTGGCTACACCCGCTGCCAGCGCTGCGGTCGTCCGCACTCCGTTTACCGCAAGTTCGGCCTCTGCCGCGTGTGCCTTCGTGAGATGGCTCACCGTGGCGAGCTGCCGGGCGTGACCAAGAGCTCCTGGTAATCCCCGTTTTTTAGGGATTCCTGGACCTCTCGGTAAGCAACCGGGACGGCAGAGGCTCCCGCCCTCATGGCTTAGGCTAGGAGGGTTGGGCCTCTGCCGCCCTGAACGCCCGCGGACAGCGTCCGCTAGTAATTGCTTACTACGCCGTAGGTCCCCGCGCCGCACCCGTCCCGTCCATGTACGGGGAGAGGGATGGCGCATATAGGAAACCCCGGCGAGAAAGGCCACAGGCCAATTCATGACCATGACTGATCCGATCGCAGACATGTTGACGCGTCTGCGGAACGCGAACTCGGCGTACCACGACTCGGTGTCGATGCCGCACTCCAAGATCAAGTCTCACATCGCGGAGATCCTCCAGCAGGAGGGCTTCATCACGGGCTGGAAGGTCGAGGACGCCGAGGTCGGCAAGAACCTCGTCCTGGAGCTGAAGTTCGGCCCCAACCGTGAGCGCTCCATCGCGGGCATCAAGCGGATCTCCAAGCCCGGTCTCCGGGTGTACGCGAAGTCCACCAACCTGCCGAAGGTGCTCGGCGGCCTGGGCGTGGCGATCATCTCCACGTCGCACGGGCTCCTCACCGACAAGCAGGCCGGCAAGAAGGGCGTGGGTGGGGAAGTCCTCGCCTACGTCTGGTAGCAGAAGGGAACGGAGGAAACAGCTATGTCGCGCATCGGCAAGCTCCCCATCGCGGTTCCCGCCGGCGTGGACGTCACCATCGACGGCCGTACGGTTTCGGTCAAGGGCCCCAAGGGCTCGCTGACCCACACCGTTGCCGCGCCGATCGACATCGCTAAGGGCGAGGACGGCACCCTCCAGGTGCTGCGCCCGAACGACGAGCGTCAGAGCAAGGCCCTGCACGGCCTCTCCCGCACGCTGGTGGCGAACATGATCACCGGCGTGACCCAGGGTTACGTGAAGAAGCTCGAGATCAGCGGTGTCGGTTACCGAGTGACCGCCAAGGGTTCGAACCTGGAGTTCGCTCTCGGTTACAGCCACCCGATCGTCGTCGAGGCCCCCGAGGGCATCACCTTCAAGGTGGAGACCCCGACCCGTTTCTCGGTCGAGGGCATCGACAAGCAGAAGGTCGGCGAGGTTGCGGCCAACATCCGCAAGCTGCGCAAGCCCGACCCGTACAAGGCCAAGGGCGTCAAGTACGAGGGCGAAGTCATCCGCCGCAAGGTCGGAAAGGCGGGTAAGTAAGCCATGGCATACGGGCAGAAGATCCTCAAGGGCGACGCCTACAAGCGCGCCGCGATCAAGCGCCGTCACATCCGGATCCGCAAGAACCTTTCCGGTACGGCGGAGCGTCCCCGTCTGGTCGTGACCCGCTCCAACCGCCACATCGTGGCGCAGGTGATCGACGACCTGAAGGGCCACACCCTGGCGTCGGCGTCCACTCTGGACAGCTCGATCCGCGGTGGCGAGGGCGACAAGTCCGCGCAGGCCAAGCAGGTCGGCGCCCTGGTCGCCGAGCGTGCCAAGGCCGCCGGTGTCGAGGCCGTCGTGTTCGACCGTGGTGGCAACCAGTACGCCGGGCGCATCGCCGCCCTGGCGGACGCCGCCCGCGAAGCCGGGCTCAAGTTCTGAGCCGCTTGTAGCTAGCGGAAAGAGAGAGGTAATCCAATGGCTGGACCCCAGCGCCGCGGAAGCGGTGCCGGTGGCGGCGAGCGGCGGGACCGGAAGGGCCGTGACGGCGGCGCTGCTGCCGCCGAGAAGACCGCGTACGTCGAGCGCGTCGTCGCGATCAACCGCGTCGCCAAGGTTGTGAAGGGTGGTCGTCGCTTCAGCTTCACCGCGCTGGTCGTGGTGGGCGACGGTGACGGCACCGTGGGTGTCGGATACGGCAAGGCCAAGGAGGTGCCGGCCGCCATCGCCAAGGGCGTTGAGGAGGCCAAGAAGCACTTCTTCAAGGTCCCCCGGATCCAGGGCACCATCCCCCACCCCATCCAGGGTGAGAAGGCTGCCGGCGTCGTGCTGCTCAAGCCCGCGTCCCCGGGTACCGGTGTTATCGCCGGTGGTCCGGTGCGTGCCGTGCTCGAGTGCGCCGGTATCCACGACGTGCTGTCGAAGTCGCTCGGCTCCGACAACGCCATCAACATCGTGCACGCGACCGTGGAGGCCCTGAAGGGTCTGCAGCGTCCCGAGGAGATCGCGGCCCGCCGTGGTCTGCCGCTCGAGGACGTCGCTCCCGCGGCCCTGCTGCGTGCGCGTGCCGGGGCGGGTGCGTAATCATGGCGCAGCTCAAGATCACGCAGGTCAAGTCCTACATCGGCAGCAAGCAGAACCACCGTGACACCCTGCGCTCCCTTGGTCTCAAGGGCATCAACACGCAGGTCGTCAAGGAGGACCGCCCCGAGTTCCGCGGCATGGTGCACACCGTCCGCCACCTCGTGACGGTCGAGGAGGTCGACTGATCATGGCGGAGCAGAACCCGCTCAAGATCCACAACCTCCGTCCCGCCCCGGGCGCCAAGACCGCCAAGACCCGTGTCGGTCGTGGTGAGGCGTCGAAGGGTAAGACGGCCGGTCGTGGTACCAAGGGCACCAAGGCCCGCTACCAGGTTCCGGAGCGCTTCGAGGGTGGCCAGATGCCGCTCCACATGCGCCTCCCGAAGCTGAAGGGCTTCAAGAACCCGTTCAAGACCGAGTTCCAGGTCGTGAACCTCGACAAGCTGGCCGCGCTCTACCCCGAGGGTGGCGAGGTCACCGTCGAGGGTCTGGTGGCCAAGGGTGCCGTTCGCAAGAACAGCCTCGTCAAGGTCCTCGGCCAGGGCGAGATCTCCGTGGCGCTGCAGGTGACGGTCGACGCCGTCTCCGGCTCCGCCAAGGAGAAGATCACCGCCGCCGGCGGTACGGTCACCGAGCTCGTCTGAGTCCTTCGGACGACGCCTCGATGACGTAGACGATCCCGACCGGGGATACCTCACAATGAGGTATCCCCGGTTGGTCGTTCCTAGGGGGGCAGTGTCGCCGGTAAGGTGGCCTGCACTGTTCTTTTTCGTATTCGTCGAACCTCAGACCGTCACCCTTGACGCAGTTGCGCGGGGGTCGCAGGAGGCACCGTGCTCACCGCGTTCGCCCGGGCGTTCAGGACGCCCGACCTGCGCAAGAAGCTGCTCTTCACGCTGGGCATCATCGTGGTCTACCGGGTCGGTACCCACATCCCGATCCCCGGCGTCAACTACCAGGCCGTCCAGAAGTGTGTGAACGAGGCGTCGGGCAACCAGGGCCTGTTCGGTCTCGTGAACATGTTCAGTGGTGGCGCGCTGCTGCAGATCACGATCTTCGCGCTCGGCATCATGCCGTACATCACGGCGAGCATCATCCTGCAGCTGCTGACCGTGGTGATCCCGCGTCTGGAGGCCCTGAAGAAGGAGGGCCAGGCCGGCACGGCGAAGATCACGCAGTACACCCGCTACCTGACCGTGGCGCTCGCCATCCTGCAGGGCACCGGCCTCGTCGCCACCGCCCGCAGCGGCGCCCTCTTCAACGGCTGCTCGGTCGCGTCCAGCATCGTCCCGGACCAGGCCATCTTCACCACGATCACGATGGTCATCTGCATGACCGCCGGTACGGCCGTCGTGATGTGGCTCGGTGAGCTGATCACCGACCGCGGCATCGGCAACGGCATGTCGATCCTGATGTTCATCTCGATCGCCGCGACCTTCCCGTCCGCGCTGTGGGCCATCAAGAAGCAGGGCACGCTGGCCGGCGGCTGGATCGAGTTCGGCACCGTCATCGCGGTGGGCCTGGTCATGGTCGCGCTCGTCGTCTTCGTCGAGCAGGCCCAGCGCCGCATCCCGGTACAGTACGCGAAGCGCATGATCGGGCGCCGTTCCTACGGCGGTACGTCCACGTACATCCCGCTCAAGGTGAACCAGGCCGGTGTGATTCCTGTCATCTTCGCCTCCTCGCTGCTCTACATCCCGGCGCTCGTGGCGCAGTTCGCGGGGGGCAAGTCGGACTGGAAGACCTGGATCGAGGCGAACCTCACCAAGGGCGACCACCCGATTTACATCACTTCGTACTTCTTGCTCATCGTTTTCTTCGCGTTCTTCTACGTGGCGATCTCCTTCAACCCCGAGGAAGTCGCCGACAACATGAAGAAGTATGGTGGCTTCATCCCGGGCATCCGGGCTGGCCGACCGACCGCTGAGTACCTCAGCTACGTGCTCAACCGGATCACCTGGCCGGGTTCGCTGTATCTGGGTCTGATCGCTCTCGTACCGACAATGGCGTTGGTGGGCTTTGGGGCAAGCCAGAACTTCCCGTTCGGCGGGACCAGCATCCTCATCATCGTGGGTGTCGGCCTCGAGACGGTGAAGCAGATCGAGAGCCAGCTCCAGCAGCGCAATTACGAAGGGTTCCTCCGCTGATGCGTATCGTCCTCGTCGGGCCGCCGGGTGCTGGTAAGGGAACGCAGGCCGTCCGGCTCGCAGAGAAGCTGGCCGTCCCGCACATCTCCACGGGTGACCTGTTCCGGGCCAACATCAGCCAGCAGACCGAGCTGGGCAAGCTCGCGAAGTCCTACATGGACGCCGGCAACCTCGTCCCCGACGAGGTGACCATCGCGATGGCCAAGGACCGCATGGAGCAGCCGGACGCGCAGAACGGCTTCCTGCTGGACGGCTTCCCGCGGAACGTCTCGCAGGCGGAGGCGCTGGACGAGCTGCTGCAGACCGAGGGCATCACGCTGGACGCCGTCCTCGACCTGGAGGTCCCCGAGGACGAGGTCGTCAAGCGCATCGCCGGCCGGCGCATCTGCCGCAACGACTCCTCCCACGTCTTCCACGTGACGTACAGCAAGCCGAAGCAGGAGGGCGTCTGCGACGTCTGCGGCGGCGAGCTGTACCAGCGCGACGACGACTCCGAGGAGACCGTGCGCAAGCGGCTGGAGGTCTACCACACGCAGACCGAGCCGATCATCGACTACTACAAGGCGCAGGGCCTGGTCGTGACGATCTCCGCCCTGGGCCCGGTGGACGAGATCACGCAGCGGGCGCTGGAGGCCCTCAAGCGCGAGAAGGCCGGGAACAAGTAGTTCCCGGTCCTTCCGGCCGCGGTGCCTGCCCGGGCGCCGCGGCCGTACTGTTGTACAGGTATCCCAGTCGACGCGAGTGACGGAGAGCGCAGGCCCCCCATGGTGCAGATCAAGACCCCCGAGCAGATCGCGAAGATGCGGGCGGCGGGCCTGGTCGTAGCCGCCATCCACGCGGCCACGCGGGAGGCCGCGGTGCCGGGTGCCACCACCAAGGACCTGGACGAGGTGGCCCGCAAGGTCCTCGCCGAGCACGGCGCGAAGTCGAACTTCCTGGGGTACGGCGGCTTCCCCGCCACCATCTGCACCTCCGTGAACGACGTGGTCGTCCACGGCATCCCCTCCGACGACGTCGTTCTGAAGGACGGCGACATCATCTCCATCGACTGCGGCGCGATCGTCGACGGCTGGCACGGTGACGCGGCCTACACCGCGTTCGTCGGCTCCGGCCACTCCCCGGAGCTGATCGAGCTGTCCCGGGTGACGGAGGAGTCGATGTGGGCCGGCATCGCGGCCATGAAGCAGGGCAACCGGCTGGTCGACGTCTCCCGGGCGATCGAGACGTACATCCGCCGCCAGCCCAAGCCGGGCGGCGGCAGGTACGGGATCATCGAGGACTACGGCGGCCACGGCATCGGCACCGAGATGCACATGGACCCGCACCTGCTGAACTACGTCGACCGCCGCCGCGGCAAGGGCCCCAAGCTGGTGCCCGGCTTCTGCCTCGCGATCGAGCCGATGGTCTCGCTCGGCACCCCGCGTACGGAGGTCCTCTCCGACGACTGGACGGTCATCACGACGGACGGCACCTGGTCCTCCCACTGGGAGCACTCGGTCGCCCTGACGGAGCAGGGCCCGCTGGTCCTCACCGCCCCCGACGGAGGCAAGGCGAAGCTCGCCGAGTACGGCATCACGACGGCCCCCGACCCGCTTGCTTAACGATCACCCCCGAGGGCAGACTTCCTCGATTCGCCTTTCGGGGTGCGCCGACGTAGACTGACTCGTCGGCTCTCGTGCACCCGCATGTCCTCATGCTTGAAAGTGTGACGGAGTCGATCAAGGTAGTCGATTCGAAGGGCGAAGCGTGGCCAAGAAGCAAGGTGCCATCGAGATCGAGGGCACTGTCGTCGAGTCTCTGCCGAACGCCATGTTCAAGGTCGAGCTCCAGAACGGCCACCAGGTCCTGGCACACATCAGCGGCAAGATGCGTATGCACTACATCCGCATCCTCCCTGACGACCGGGTCGTGGTGGAGCTGTCTCCGTACGACCTGACGCGTGGCCGGATCGTCTACCGGTACAAGTAGATCTTGCCCGCGCCCCGGGCCCGCCCGGTGCGATGGCACTGACCCGGAGAACCTCACCCCATGAAGGTCAAGCCGAGCGTCAAGAAGATCTGCGACAAGTGCAGGGTGATCCGCCGTCACGGCCGGGTCATGGTCATCTGCGAGAACCCGCGCCACAAGCAGCGCCAGGGCTGACGCACGACCATCACCCTCTGCACCTCTATCGCAGAGATTCGCGCGACGCGAGCTGAATATGTTCATACGCAGAACCCGAGCCATCCAGCTCGACACCCCCGGTTCGGAGGCCGGGGACCCGGTTCGTACCTGGTACGGCGGCCGGGAGCCGGTTCTGTGGAAGACCTCCGAAGATTCACCAGGAGCCATTGAATGGCACGCGTTTCCGGTGTCGACATCCCGCGCGACAAGCGCGTGGAGATCGCCCTCACCTACGTGTTCGGCATCGGCCGGACCCTCTCGAAGGAGACGCTGGCTGCGACCGGCGTCGACCCGAACACCCGTGTTCGTGACCTGACCGAAGAGCAGCTGGTCGCGATCCGCGAGTACGTCGACAACAACATCAAGACCGAGGGTGACCTCCGTCGCGAGATCCAGGCCGACATCCGCCGCAAGGTCGAGATCGGTACCTACCAGGGTCTCCGTCACCGTCGCGGTCTGCCCGTCCGCGGTCAGCGCACCAGCACCAACGCTCGCACCCGCAAGGGTCCGCGTCGCGCCATCGCCGGCAAGAAGAAGCCGGGCAAGAAGTAGTCCGCAGCGGACACCTGTCCACGGTCTTCGCTGTAGGACCGACCACCTCCCGTAGGAGTTAGTAGATGCCCCCCAAGGGTCGTCAGGGCGCTGCCAAGAAGGTGCGCCGCAAGGAAAAGAAGAACGTCGCTCACGGCCACGCGCACATCAAGAGCACGTTCAACAACACGATCGTCTCCATCACGGACCCGTCCGGCAACGTGATCTCCTGGGCCTCCGCCGGCCACGTCGGCTTCAAGGGCTCCCGGAAGTCCACGCCGTTCGCCGCGCAGATGGCCGCCGAGTCGGCTGCCCGCCGCGCCCAGGAGCACGGCATGCGCAAGGTCGACGTGTTCGTGAAGGGCCCGGGTTCCGGTCGTGAGACCGCGATCCGCTCGCTGCAGGCCACGGGCCTCGAGGTCGGCTCCATCCAGGACGTCACCCCGACCCCGCACAACGGCTGCCGCCCGCCGAAGCGCCGCCGCGTCTGACGCACCGGCTGCTTCAGGGTTTTTCGGGCGGTACGGCCCCGTGAAAAGGGCCGTATCGCCCGTACCCTTGCAGTACCCGCACTTCTCACGGGTGCGGTTTCCGTCGGACGTCAAATAGCGGGCGTCCACGAAAGAAGGATCTGATCCACACATGCTGATCGCTCAGCGTCCCTCGTTGACCGAAGAGGTCGTCGACGAGTTCCGCTCCCGGTTCGTGATCGAGCCGCTGGAGCCGGGCTTCGGCTACACCCTCGGCAACTCCCTCCGCCGTACCCTCCTCTCCTCGATCCCCGGCGCTGCTGTCACCAGCATCCGGATCGACGGCGTGCTGCACGAGTTCACCACCGTGCCGGGCGTCAAGGAGGACGTCACCGACCTGATCCTCAACATCAAGCAGCTGGTCGTCTCCTCGGAGCACGACGAGCCGGTCGTGATGTACCTGCGCAAGCAGGGTCCGGGTCTGGTCACCGCCGCCGACATCGCGCCCCCGGCCGGTGTCGAGGTGCACAACCCCGACCTCGTCCTGGCCACGCTCAACGGCAAGGGCAAGCTGGAGATGGAGCTGACCGTCGAGCGCGGTCGCGGTTACGTCTCCGCCGTGCAGAACAAGCAGGTGGGCCAGGAGATCGGCCGTATCCCGGTCGACTCGATCTACTCGCCGGTTCTGAAGGTCACGTACAAGGTCGAGGCCACGCGTGTCGAGCAGCGCACCGACTTCGACAAGCTGATCGTCGACGTCGAGACCAAGCAGGCGATGCGTCCGCGCGACGCCATGGCCTCCGCCGGTAAGACGCTGGTCGAGCTGTTCGGTCTCGCCCGCGAGCTGAACATCGACGCCGAGGGCATCGACATGGGCCCGTCCCCGACGGACGCCGCCCTGGCCGCCGACCTCGCGCTGCCGATCGAGGAGCTGGAGCTCACCGTCCGCTCCTACAACTGCCTCAAGCGTGAGGGCATCCACTCCGTGGGTGAGCTGGTCGCGCGTTCCGAGGCCGACCTCCTCGACATTCGCAACTTCGGTGCGAAGTCCATCGACGAGGTCAAGGCGAAGCTGGCCGGCATGGGCCTGGCCCTGAAGGACAGCCCGCCCGGATTCGACCCCACGGCCGCCGCGGACGCCTTCGGTGCGGACGACGACGCGGACGCGGGTTTCGTGGAGACCGAGCAGTACTGATCGGTCGCAGCCGGTGAGCATCCGCTCATCGGGTTCCTGACCCCGGTACCTGACACGGCCGGGGCAGACACACAGGAGAAAGAACATGCCGAAGCCCACCAAGGGTGCCCGTCTGGGCGGCAGCGCCGCGCACGAGAAGCTCCTCCTCGCCAACCTGGCGAAGAGCCTCTTCGAGCACGGCCGTATCACCACCACCGAGGCGAAGGCCCGCCGTCTGCGGCCGTACGCCGAGCGTCTGATCACCAAGGCGAAGAAGGGCGACCTTCACAACCGCCGTCAGGTGCTCCAGGTCATCACGGACAAGAGCGTCGTCCACACGCTCTTCACCGAGATCGGCCCGCGGTACGAGAACCGTCCGGGTGGTTACACCCGCATCACCAAGATCGGTAACCGCCGTGGCGACAACGCGCCCATGGCCGTCATCGAGCTGGTCGAGGCGCTGACGGTTGCTCAGCAGGCGACCGGTGAGGCCGAGGCCGCCACCAAGCGTGCGGTCAAGGAGGCCGAGGAGGCCAAGGCCCCCGAGGCGACCGAGGCTCCGGCCGAGGAGGCCGCTGCCGAGGAGTCCAAGGACGCGTAAGCGCTCCGCGGCGTTCGCGGGCCCGTTCCTTTCGAGGAGCGGGCCCGCTCTCGTGTTCCTGAGAGGATCCGTACGTGAGTGATGAAGTACAGCCCGGGCACGTCCGTCTCCGTCTCGATCTCTCCTACGACGGCACCGGCTTCCACGGCTGGGCCAAGCAGGCCGGCGGCCGGCGGACCGTGCAGGGGGAGATCGAGGACGCGCTGCGGACGGTGACCCGGTCGCGGGAGACCTACGAGCTGACGGTCGCCGGGCGGACCGACGCCGGGGTGCACGCGCGCGGGCAGGTGGCCCACGTGGATCTGCCCGAGGGCGTCTGGCGCGAGCATCACGAGAAGCTGCTGAAGCGGCTCGCCGGGCGGCTGCCGAGGGACGTCCGGGTCTGGGCGCTGCGGGAGGCGCCCCGTGGGTTCAACGCGCGGTTCTCGGCGATCTGGCGGCGGTACGCCTACCGGGTCACCGACAATCCCGGGGGAGTGGACCCCCTGCTGCGGGGGCACGTCCTCTGGCACGACTGGCCGCTCGACGTGGACGCCATGAACGAGGCGGCCCGGGCGCTGCTCGGCGAGCACGACTTCGCCGCCTACTGCAAGAAGCGCGAGGGCGCGACCACGATCCGCACGCTCCAGGAGCTGAGCCTGGTGCGGGGCGACGACGGCATCATCACCGCGACCGTGCGGGCGGACGCGTTCTGCCACAACATGGTGCGCTCGCTGATCGGGGCGCTGCTGTTCGTGGGGGACGGGCACCGGGGGCCGGAGTGGCCCGGGAAGGTGCTGGCCGCGGGGGTGCGGGACTCCGCCGTGCATGTCGTGCGGCCGCACGGGCTGACCCTGGAGGAGGTCGGCTACCCGGCCGACGAGCTGCTGGCGGCGCGGAGCAAGGAGGCCCGGAACAAGCGGTCGCTGCCTGGCGCGTCCGGCTGCGAAACATGTTAGTTACGTTGCATTTCGCGGCGCTTATGCCCCATGTCTGGACTTACCAGGCGTAACCGTCCTGGTCGACTCTTACGCCTTTCATACCTCTCGATTAAGGTTGCGCCTTCCGGCCACATGTTCGACAGGGGGTGGCCGGGCTGGCTGGGGGGTCGACGGGTCGTACGGGCCCGGGGTTGGACAACGGCATGACTTCAGTGGGTCCCGTGCGGACCGGGGGGCGTCGCGCGGCGCGCCGGAGCAGCGGACGGCGACGGGCGGAGCGCGGCGGGCGCCCCGCGCTGGGGCTGCTGCCGCTCCCGCCGTCGGACAAGGAGAAGTACTCCTACGCGCACCGGAACCTGTGGATCCTGACGATCAGCTCGCTGATCAGCTTCTGCTGCCTGGTGACGAGCCAGTTCAAGCTGGCGCAGTCCACGCCGGTGCTGTGGATCTACACCCCGCTGCTGGTGTTCACGGTGATCTACTACCTGGTGTCGCTGCGGGTGAACGGCTTCACCCGGGACTTCGACATCGCCCACCACCGGCGGCTGGTGCAGAACTGGCGGCCCGCGGTCCACCCGACCGTCGACGTGTTCCTGCCGGTGTGCGGCGAGCCCATCGAGGTGCTGCACAACACCTGGCGGCACGTGCGGGCGATGGCCGACCGGTACCCCGGGGTCTGCGTGCCGTTCGTGCTGGACGACGGCGCGAGCCCGGAGCTGGCGGCGATGGCCCGGGACTTCGGCTTCCGCTACGGCACCCGGGAGAACCGGGGCTGGTTCAAGAAGGCCGGCAACCTGCACTTCGGCTTCGGGCAGTCGGACGGCGAGTACATCCTCATCCTCGACGCGGACTTCACCCCGCGGGCCGACCTGCTCGAGGAGCTGCTGCCGTACATGGACGACGATCCGCGGATCGGCATCGTCCAGTCCCCGCAGTACTTCCGGGTGCTCGACTCGCAGAACTGGATCGAGCGCGGCGCGGGCGCGGTGCAGGAGCTGTTCTACCGCTCCGTGCAGGTGTCCCGGCAGGGCAGTGACGGCGCCATCTGCGTCGGCTCCTGCGCGATCTACCGGCGCGCGGCCCTGGAGACCAACGGCGGTACGACCCTGATCGAGCACTCCGAGGACGTGCACACCGGCTTCGACCTGCGCGGGCTCGGCTGGGACCTGCGCTATGTGCCGGTCGCCGTCTCCACCGGCGTGTGCCCGGACAGCGCCGGCGCCTTCTTCAACCAGCAGTACCGCTGGTGCTCGGGCTCGATGAGCCTGCTGGGCAGCCGCAAGTTCTGGCAGGCGAGGATCCGGCTCTCCAGCCGGCTGTGCTACATGTCCGGGTTCTTCTACTACATCCACACCGCGCTGTTCACCTTCGCGGCGCCGGTCATCCCGATCGTGCTGCTGCTGACGATGCCGGAGAAGCTCAAGGTGGAGCATCTGCTCCTGGTGCTGCCCAGCATCCTCTACACCACGATCGTCTTCCCGATGTGGCACCGGGCGCCGTACCGCCTGGAGGCCTGGGCGGCCCGCATGATGTACGGCTGGGCGCACGTCTTCGCCATCTGGGACATCCTGCGCAAGAACCGCATGGGCTGGCAGCCGACCGGCTCCTCCGGTGCCAAGAAGAACAAGACCCGGCGCTTCTGGATCGGCATGTGGGCGTGGAGCGGCGGCACGGCGCTGGTCTGGGTCACCGCGGCGGTGTACCGGACGTTCACCATGAACGCCCCGGACTTCGCCCTGATCCTGTCCTCCGGGCTGTTCTACGCACTGGTCGTCGGCCGCGTCCTGGTCCAGCCGCGCGCGGGGGCGGAGGCCGCCTGATGCGACCGGTGAAACCTTTCTTCAGGGCCCGTGCCGCCCTGGCCGGCACCCTCGTCGGCCTCCTCGCGCTCACCGGCTGTTCGCTCCTCGGCGACGACGGCGCGCCGGAGTCCGGCACCGGCACGGCGGGCCCGCACTCCTCCGCGAGCGCCGACCGGGACATCCCCTACGACGTCACGCCCCTGCTGAAGCCCGCGAAGAAGTACTACGGCGTGGCCGTGCCCGGCGCCCCGACCTCCATGAAGAGCGTCGACACGTACACCGGCATGACCGGCAAGCAGCCGAACCTCGTCGAGTACTACGCCGGCTGGGGCGACGGCTTCGACGCCACCGGGGTGCGCAACGCCTGGGCCGAGGGCGCGCTGACGCTGATGTCCTGGGAGCCCTTCGACACCCCGCTCACCGACATCGCGGCGGGCAGGTCCGACGCGTACATCAAGGAGTACGCGACCGCCGTCCGCCGGCTCAACCTGCCCGTGGTGATCGACTTCGCGGACGAGTTCAACGGCCACTGGGAGAAGTGGGGCACCGACGACGTGACCCCGGCCCATTACGTGGCCGCCTGGCGGCACATCCACCAGACCTTCGTGGACGCCGGCGCCACCAACGTCATCTGGGCCTGGTCGCCCAACATCGTCAACCCGGTGCGGAACGTGAAGCTGGAGCCGTACTACCCGGGCGACGCCTACGTCGACTGGGTCGGACTGATCGGCTACTTCACCACCGGCTCCGACAACGCCTTCGACAGCGTCTTCGGGCCCACCCGCGAGCGGATCCGCACCTTCACCAAGAAGCCGTTCCTGCTGCTGGAGACCGCCGCCATGCCCGGCGAGCGGCGCCGCGCCGACATCCGCAACCTGTTCGCGGGCGTCGCGGCCGACGACGACATGCTCGGCTTCGTCTGGTTCAACCACAAGAAGCGCGCCGACTGGCGGCTGGAGGCCAGCCCGCTGGCGCTGAAGGAGTTCAAGCGCCTGGCAGCCGACGACCGGTTCGGCTTCGACGTACGGAAGCCGTCATGACCTCACGACCCCAGTACTACACCCCCGAGCCGTACGACCCGTACGCCGACGACGAGCCGCAGGGCGGCTGGTTCAACTCCGACGGCTACGTCCCGCGCCAGCCGCACTCGTACGACGTCCCGCAGGCCTACGACGTCCCGCACTCCTACGACGTCCCGCAGGCCTACGACGTCCCGCACTCCTACGACGTCCCGCAGGCGTACGAGATACCCGAGGGGTACGACTACGACCCCCGGACCTATCCGTACCAGCAGCCGGCCGACCAGCCGGTCTTCGCCCCGCACACCGTGCCGGAGCCGGCCGAGGCGGCCGACCCCGGGTACCACGTGCCCGAGACCCCCGAGGTCGGCTGGGACATGGCCGCCAGCCGGCGGCGCGCCTGGGTCAGCCGGGCCGTGCTGCTGTTCGTGCTGGCCGTCCAGGCGGTGCTCTCGCTGCGCCTGTCCAACACGGCGTTCCAGGACGAGGCCCTGTACCTGTCGGCCGGGCACGCCGAGCTGCAGCACCTGCTGCACGGCACCCCGCTGCCGGTGAACTACGCGGCGTACTTCTCCGGCTCGCCGCAGCTGTACCCGGTGCTCGCCGCCGTCGTCGACGACCGCTTCGGGCTCGCGGGAGCGCGCACCCTCAGCCTGGCCTTCATGCTGGGCACCACCGCGCTGCTGTACTCCTTCACCCGGCGGCTGTTCAACGAGCGGGCCGCGCTGGCCGGCGCGGCGCTCTTCGCCGTGGTGCAGTCGACCGTCGTCATGGGGTACTTCGCCACCTACGACGCCGCCGCCGTGTTCCTGCTGGCTCTGACCACGTGGATCGTCGTACGCACCGACCGGGCGCCGGTGGCCGCCGTCCTGCTCGCCGCGCCCGTCGCCGTGCTCGCCGTCGGCGTGAAGTACGCCTCCGGGCTGTACCTGCCGACCATCGTCGTGCTCGCGCTGCTCACCGGCTGGCCGCACAAGGGCGGCAGGGCCTTCCTGCGGATGCTGCTGCTCGCGCTCGGCATCGGCGCCCTGCTCGCGGCCGGCATGTACAGCACCGACCTGCTGGCCGGTGTGCGGCAGACCACCACCGACCGCGACCACGGCTCCGACGGCGCCGCCTTCCTGCTCCAGCGGTCGGCCGAGTGGGGCGGGCTGATGTTCCTCGCGGCCGTCGGCGGCGCGCTCTCCTACATGCGGCGCAGCCGGATGAACGAGTCGCCGCTCGCCCAGCGGCTCGGCAACCCCGGCTGGCGCCGGCGGGCGCTGCTCGGTCTGGTGCTGTGCGGCACCGCCCTGCTCGCGCCCGCGTACCAGGTGCACCTGGGGACCGTGGTCTCGCTGTTCAAGCACGTCGGCTTCGGACTGCTCTTCGCCGCGCCGATGGCCGGCGTGGGCGTGACCCGGCTCATCGGCGCCCACTTCCGCCATCCCCAGCTCGGCATCATGCTGTGGACGGCGACGCTCTGCCTCGGCATCTCCCAGGCGGACTGGCGGTTCGGCGTCTGGCCCGACTCCGCGAAGATGATCCAGGTCATCGACTCCCACGTGGACCGCACGGGCCACTACATGGCCTCGACGCCCGAGGTCCCCGTCTACTACCTGCGCGAGAAGACCAGCCAGCGGCAGTGGCAGGGCGCCTTCGCCATGGAGTACACGGACCGGAAGGGCCGGCACCACTCCGGCGACGCCGGCTACCGGGCGGCCCTGCGCGACGGCGCGTACGACCTGGTCGTCCTGGACGGCCTCACCAACCCCCGGGTGGACACCGTCGTCGCGGACGCCCTCAAGGGCAACGCGCACTACCGGCTCCTCGCCGACCTGCCGTTCCGCAACTCCAGCGGCACCGGTCACTACCGCATCTGGGTCAAGACCTCCTGACCGAGACGTCGAAGACACCCACGGGGAAGGAACAGCGAGGATGACGCACGACGGGGTACCGGTCACCGTGGTGATGCCGACCTACAACGAGGCGGCGAACCTGCCGGGCATGGCCGAGGCGGTGCTCGCCCTGCCGCTGGACGGGCTCCATCTGAAGATCGTCGACGACTCCAGCCCGGACGGCACCGGGCGGATCGCCGAGGAACTGGCCGAGCGGTACAACCGGGCCGGCCGGCGCCGGATGAGCGTGCTGCACCGCACGGAGAAGGACGGGCTGGGACGGGCGTACACGGCCGGCATGTCCGCCGCACTGGAGGAGGGCGCCGCGTACGTCGTCCAGATGGACGCCGACGGCAGCCACCCGGTGGAGGCCGTGCCCCGCATGCTCCGGGCGGCCCGGGACTCCGGCGCCGGGCTGGTCGTCGGCAGCCGGTACGTCGAGGGCGGCTCGCTGGACGAGCGGTGGGGCGCGCACCGGGTGCTGCTGTCCCGCTTCGCCAACCGGTACGCGCGCGCCGTCCTCGGCACCGAGATCCGGGACATCACCGCCGGCTTCAACCTGTGGTCGGCGCCGACCCTGCGGGACGTGGACCTGTGGTCCCTGGACAGCGCGGGCTACAGCTTCCAGGTGGAGCTGAAGTACAAGGCCGTACGGGCCGGGCACACGGCCGTGGAGATCCCGATCCGCTTCACCGAGCGCACGGAGGGTGTGTCCAAGATGACCCTCCGTACCCAGCTGGAGTCGGCGGTGATCCCGCTGCGGCTGCGGCTGAAGCGGCGCTAGCCGGACTACCGGTTCGCGGCGGCCGAGGCCTGGGCCTGGCCGCGGCGGTGGATCTGGTTGGCGGTGAACTGGGCCAGGTCGTTGCCGGTGCGGAAGACCTTGGTGTCCTTGGTGGTGACGTTCTTGCCGCTGGTGAAGCCGGAGATCGTGAAGTACGCGTAGCGGCCGTAGGCGTTGCGGGTGGAGCGGCAGAACGCGCCGTCGCAGAACGGCTTGACGTCCTTGCCGAACAGCGAGCGCACGATGCTCCGGTCGTCGGTCTGCGTCTTGGCCTTCGTGGCCTGGGCCGCGGTGTCGAACACGGCGACGCCGACGGTGACCGCGATGCCGCCGTTGCTGTAGGTGGTGCGCATCAGGCGGGTGCAGCCGTTGGCGGTGAGGATCTTGGGCAGGGTGCCGCCGGCGGCGGTGGCGCAGCTCTTGGTGTCGGCCGACGGGCCCTTCTTGTACACCGTGCCGCTCATGGTGAGCTGCTTGCCCGGGAACAGGGTGTCCGGGCTGAGCGGGGCGGTGTCCTTCTTGGCGCTGGATATGAAGTCCGCGGGGTCCAGCGGCGGCGGGGCGCTGGTGGGCGCGAAGGACGGCGTGGCGCCGGTGGAGCCCGGTATGGAGGCGCTGGCGGGCAGGCCGCTGGGCCCGGCCTGCGGATCACCGCCGTTCGCGGAGACCACGGCCATGGCGACCGCGGTGCCTATCGCGACCGTGGCGAGCCCGCCGCCGGCTATGAACAGCAGCTTGCGGCGCTTGTTCCGCGTCTCCGATGCCTCGGCGAGCGCGGCCCAGTCCGGTGTCCCGTCGTCTCCGTCGTTCCACGGCTGCTGGGATTGCGGTTTCCAGGGATCCCACTGAGACTGGGGTCCCCCCTGCCCGTAACTCATGGGGCGCATCTTAGACGGGGGGCCGGGGGTGCGGGGTCCCTCTCCCGGCCTGCCTCGTTTTGACCCGTCCGGGGGCCGCCCGGTAACCTACTTCTTCGTTGTGTATTGGCTTGCTCATTCTCACGGGACGGGCCCTTACACCGGTCCACCGGGCCGATGACCAGCGACCCCACGCACGCGGTTTGCGTCGCCGCCGTGGGTCAAGGCTGTCGTGATCGTTTCGGTGACCTTGTTTAGGACCATTCACTCGAAGCGAAGGCTACGAACCGTGCGTACGTACAGCCCCAAGCCCGGCGATGTGACGCGCCAGTGGCACGTCATCGACGCTCAGGACGTTGTCCTGGGCCGTCTCGCCACCACCGCTGCGACCCTCCTCCGGGGCAAGCACAAGCCGATCTACGCGCCGCACGTCGACGCTGGTGACTTCGTCATCATCATCAACGCCGACAAGGTGCACCTGTCCGGCAACAAGCGGACCCAGAAGATGGCGTACCGCCACTCCGGCTACCCGGGTGGTCTGCGCTCCGTCCGCTACGACGAGCTGCTGGCGAAGAACCCCGAGAAGGCCATCGAGAAGGCCGTCAAGGGCATGCTCCCCAAGAACACCCTGGGCCGTCAGATGCTCACCAAGCTGAAGGTCTACTCGGGCGACCAGCACCCGCACGCTGCCCAGCAGCCGGTGCCGTTCGAGATCACCCAGGTCGCGCAGTAAGTCCGGCCACCCCCTAAGACTGAAGAGAATCTGAGGAGCATCGTGGCCGAGACCACTGCCGAGCAGCCGCTCGAAGAGCTTGACATCGACAGCTACACCACCGAGTCCGAGGTCCCCGTCGAGGGCGAGTACACCTCGGAGTCCCTGGCCTCCCGCTTCGGCGAGCCCCAGCCGGCCGCCGGCCTGGGCCGCCGCAAGAACGCCATCGCCCGCGTCCGGATCGTCCCGGGCACCGGCAAGTGGAAGATCAACGGTCGCACCCTCGAGGACTACTTCCCGAACAAGGTGCACCAGCAGGAAGTGAACGAGCCCTTCAAGGTGCTCGAGCTCGAGGGCCGTTACGACGTCATCGCCCGCATCGCCGGTGGCGGTGTCTCCGGCCAGGCCGGTGCGCTCCGTCTCGGTGTCGCCCGTGCGCTGAACGAGGCCGACGTCGACAACAACCGCGGTCCGCTGAAGAAGGCCGGCTTCCTGCGCCGCGACGACCGTGCGGTCGAGCGGAAGAAGGCCGGTCTGAAGAAGGCCCGCAAGGCTCCGCAGTACAGCAAGCGCTAATCAAGAGCTGCCTGCTCGTACTCCGAACGCCCCGGCGGCACGCCACATGTGCCCCCGGGGCGTTCGCTTATCCGAGCCAAGGGCGTATAACGACACAAGACGCTCAAAGGCTTGTGTGATGGCATGCTTCCTCGTCATGTTTCCTCGGGAGGACAAGTGGGACGACTCTTCGGCACGGACGGCGTGCGCGGTGTCGCCAACGCGGATCTGACGGCCGAGATGGCGCTCGGCCTCTCCGTCGCCGCGGCGCACGTGCTGGCCGAGGCGGGCACCTTCGAGGGCCACAAGCCGACGGCGGTGGTCGGACGGGACCCGCGCGCGTCCGGGGAGTTCCTTCAGGCGGCCGTGGTCGCGGGCCTGGCGAGCGCGGGCGTGGACGTGCTCTGCGTCGGCGTGCTGCCGACGCCCGCGGTGGCGCACCTGACCGGCGCGCTCGGCGCCGACCTCGGTGTGATGCTCTCCGCCAGCCACAACGCCATGCCGGACAACGGCATCAAGTTCTTCGCCCGCGGCGGCCACAAACTCGCCGACGAGCTGGAGGACCGGATCGAGGCGGTGTACGACGCGCACCGGCACGGCGAGCCCTGGGAGCGGCCGACGGGCGCCGGGGTGGGCCGCGTACGGTCGTACGACGAGGGCTTCGAGCAGTACATCGCCCACCTCCTGTCGGTCCTGCCCAACCGGCTCGACGGACTGAAGATCGTCCTGGACGAAGCGCACGGCGCGGCCTCGGGGGTCTCGCCGGAGGCGTTCGCCCGGGCCGGTGCCGAGGTCGTCACGATCGGCGCCGAGCCGGACGGCCTCAACATCAACGACGGCTGCGGCTCGACCCACCTGGGCCGGCTCAAGGCCGCGGTCCTGGCGCACGGCGCGGACCTCGGCATCGCGCACGACGGCGACGCCGACCGCTGCCTGGCCGTGGACCACACCGGCGAGGAGGTCGACGGCGACCAGATCCTCGCCGTGCTCGCGCTGGCGATGCGGGAGCGTTCCGCACTGCGCTCCGACACCGTCGTCGCGACCGTGATGTCCAACCTCGGCTTCAAGCTGGCCATGGAGCGCGAGGGCATCCGGCTCGTGCAGACCGCCGTCGGCGACCGGTACGTCCTGGAGGAGATGAAGGAGCACGGCTACGCCCTCGGCGGCGAGCAGTCCGGGCACGTCATCATCCTCGACCACGCGACCACCGGCGACGGCACGCTGACCGGCCTGCTGCTGGCGGCGCGGGTCGCCCAGACCGGCCGTACGCTGCGGGAGCTGGCCTCCGTCATGGAGCGGCTGCCGCAGGTCCTCATCAACGTCCCCGACGTGGACAAGTCCCGGGTGAAGACATCCGCGGACGTCGCCGCCGCCGTGGCCGAGGCGGAGCGGGAGCTGGGTGCCACGGGCCGGGTGCTGCTGCGGCCGTCCGGTACGGAGCCGCTGGTCCGGGTCATGGTCGAGGCCGCGGACATCGAGCAGGCCCGGGCGGTCGCCGGCCGGCTGGCCGACGCCGTGAAGTCCGCGCTGGGGTAGTACCCCGCCGCGTCAGCCGAGACGTTCCCTCTGCCTCGCCCAGAAGTACTTCTGGGCGAGCAGGGTGAGCGTTCCCGCCAGGACGATGCCCAGCAGGTTCAGCAGGAGCTGGACCGTCGAGCCGCTCGTCTGGGACGTGTCGCCGTAGGCCAGCGCCACTGCCGCGTTGGCCGCGGCCGGGACCGTCGTCACCGAGATGGCCACGCCCACCAGCGCGCCCGACTTGGACGAGGTCAGGGACAGCGTGCCGGCGACTCCGGCGAGTACGGCCACGACGATCGAGAACCAGTCCGGGGCGTAGATGAACCCGGTGTTCGGCCTGTCGGCCTCCAGCTGCGCCTTGCTGAACAGGCCCACCGCATCCATCAGCAGACTGAACGCGGAGGTCAGGGCCATCGCCACCGCGAAGCCCACCAGCAGCGCGATCAGTGAGCGCCACGCCAGGCGCGGGTGGCGCTGCACCACGGCCGTGCAGATCCCGGCGAGCGGCCCGAACTCCGGTCCCACCGCCATCGCGCCCACGATCAGGACCGCGTTGTCCAGCACCACACCGCAGGCCGCGATCATCGTGGCCAGGGTGATGAAGGCCACGTAGGTGAACGACAGCGTCGACTCCTCGTGGGTGGCGTCGGTCAGGCCCTCCCACAGCACCGCGTCCGCGCCCTCGCCCGGCGCCTCCGCCTCGGCCTTGTCGGCGCGCCGGGACAGCGAGAGGTCGATGGTCTCCACGGCGATCGAACCGGTCTCGTCCAGGCCGATCCGCCGCAGCCCGGCGATGAGTTCGTCGCCCGCCTCGCGGGCCACGTCGCACAGGACGAGGTCGCCGGCAGGGTTGCGGGCGGCGCCCGGCAGGACGACGAGGTGGGTGGTACCGACCGTCTTCTCGATCAGACGGACCACCTCGTCGGTCCGCTCCGCCGGGGTGATCAGGCGCAGATGCAGCATGGCGCCCATCCAACACGGTCGGCTACAGCTTGCGCAGCCGCAGGCGCTGCACCTTGTGGTCCGGGCCCTTGCGCAGGATGAGGGTGGCCCGGCCGCGGGTCGGGGCGATGTTCTCGACCAGGTTGGGCTTGTTGATGGTCCGCCACAGCGTGCGGGCGTAGTCGAGGGCCTCCTCCTCGGAGACCTGGGTGTACTTGCGGAAGTACGAGTTCGGGTCCTGGAAGGCGGTCTGGCGCAGCTTCCTGAAGCGGTTGAGGTACCAGCGTTCGATGTCCTCGGCACTGGCGTCGACGTACACGCTGAAGTCGAAGTAGTCGGCGAGACCGACCCGGGTGCGGCCGTCCTTGCCCGGCAGGGCGGGCTGGAGGACGTTCAGGCCCTCCACGATCAGGATGTCCGGGCGGCGGACGGTGAGCTTCTCGTCCGGCACGATGTCGTAGATGAGGTGGGAGTAGACCGGCGCGGACACCTCGCCCTTGCCGGCCTTGATGTCGGCGACGAAACGGGTGAGGGCCCGGCGGTCGTAGGACTCGGGGAATCCTTTCCGCGACATCAGGCCGCGGGCCTCCAGCTCCCGGGTGGGCAGCAGGAAGCCGTCCGTCGTGACCAGTTCCACGCGCGGGTGCTCGGGCCAGCGGGAGAGCAGGGCCTGGAGGAGGCGGGAGACGGTGGACTTGCCGCAGGCCACCGAGCCGGCGACGCCTATCACGAACGGGGTGCCGGACTGGGAGCCCTGCTCCCCGAGGAAGGTGTTCAGCGCGCCTCTGAGGCCGTCGGTGGCGCCGACGTAGAGGTTGAGGAGCCGGGAGAGCGGGAGGTAGATGTCCCGCACCTCGTCGAGGTCGATCACGTCGCCGAGACCGCGGAGCTTCTCCACCTCCTCGGCGGTGAGCGGCAGCGGTGTCTTGTCGCGCAGCGCGCTCCACTCGGCGCGGGTGAGATCGACGTAGGGAGTCGCCTCCGGCCTGTGCCGGTGGGCGCTCCGGGGCATCGAGGAGACCGGTGAGATCACAGTCCATTGTTAACGGAGTTTGAACGGGACGGCGGGTGGGGTCCGTCACGCGCGCGGCCCGGCCCGCCGGCGTCACCGGTGCCGTCAGGGCCTTCGTACGGTGGTGGGAATTTCCGAATCCGGGCAGCCGGAGGCCTTTTTTGATCGCCGCGGGACCGTAGGCTGCCGCTCATGTGCGGAATCGTGGGATACGTAGGGTCACAGTCGGCGCTCGACGTCGTGACGGCCGGGCTGAAGCGGCTGGAGTACCGGGGGTACGACTCGGCGGGTGTCGCCGTGCTGGCGGACGGCGGGCTGGCCGCCGCCAAGAAGGCCGGGAAGCTGGTCAACCTGGAGAAGGAACTGGTCGACCGGCCGCTGCCGACCGGCTCGACCGCCATCGGCCACACGCGCTGGGCCACCCACGGCGGTCCCACCGACGGCAACGCGCACCCGCACCTGGACAACGCGGGCCGGGTCGCCGTGGTCCACAACGGCATCATCGAGAACTTCGCGCTCCTGCGCACGGAACTGGCCGAGCGCGGCCACGAGCTGAACTCCGAGACGGACACCGAGGTCGTCGCCCACCTGCTCGCCGAGGAGTTCTCCTCCTGCGCCGACCTCGCCGAGGCGATGCGGCTGGTGTGCCGGCGGCTGGAGGGCGCGTTCACGCTGGTCGCGGTGCACGCCGACGAGCCGGACGTGGTGGTCGGCGCCCGCCGCAACTCGCCGCTGGTGGTGGGCGTCGGGGAGGGCGAGGCGTTCCTGGCCTCCGACGTCGCCGCGTTCATCGAGCACACGCGGTCGGCGATCGAACTGGGCCAGGACCAGGTGGTGGAGCTGCGCCGGGACGGTGTCACCGTGACGGGCTTCGACGGCCGCCCGGCCGAGGTCCGCTCCTACCACGTGGACTGGGACGCCTCCGCCGCCGAGAAGGGCGGCTACGACTACTTCATGCTCAAGGAGATCGCCGAACAGCCCAAGGCGGTCGCCGACACCCTGCTCGGCCGCATCGACCCGTCCGGCTCGCTGACCCTGGACGAGGTGCGGATCAGCCCCTCCGAACTGCGCGAGATCGACAAGGTCGTCATCGTCGCCTGCGGTACGGCCTTCCACGCCGGCCTGATCGCCAAGTACGCCATCGAGCACTGGACGCGGATCCCCTGCGAGGTGGAGCTGGCCAGCGAGTTCCGCTACCGGGACCCGATCCTGGACGGGCGGTCGCTGGTGATCGCCATCTCCCAGTCCGGCGAGACCATGGACACCCTGATGGCGCTCCGGCACGCCCGCGAGCAGGGCTCCAAGGTGCTGGCGATCTGCAACACCAACGGCTCGACGATCCCCCGCGAGTCCGACGCGGTGCTGTACACGCACGCGGGCCCCGAGGTCGCGGTCGCCTCGACCAAGGCGTTCCTCACCCAGCTGGTCGCCTGCTACCTGGTCGCTCTCTATCTGGGCCAGGTGCGCGGCACCAAGTGGGGCGACGAGATCCAGGCCGTGATCAAGGACCTGTCCCGGATCTCGGAGGAGGTCGAGCGGGTCCTGGAGACCATGGAGCCGGTACGGGCGCTGGCGCGCACCCTCGCCTCGAAGAACACCGTGCTCTTCCTCGGCCGGCACGTGGGCTACCCGGTGGCCCTGGAGGGCGCGCTCAAGCTGAAGGAACTGGCGTACATGCACGCCGAGGGGTTCGCCGCGGGCGAGCTGAAGCACGGCCCGATCGCGCTGATCGAGGAGGACGTGCCGGTGGTCGTCGTCGTGCCGTCCCCGCGCGGCCGGTCGGTCATCCACGACAAGATCGTCTCCAACATCCAGGAGATCCGGGCCCGGGGCGCGCGCACCATCGTGATCGCGGAGGAGGGCGACGAGACGGTGGTGCCGTACGCCGACCACCTGATCCGGATCCCGGCCACCCCGACGCTGCTGCAGCCGCTGGTGGCGACGGTCCCGCTCCAGGTCTTCGCGTGCGAGCTGGCGACGGCGCGCGGCAACGAGGTGGACCAGCCGAGGAACCTGGCCAAGTCGGTCACGGTGGAATGAGCCCGAGGGGCGGACGGCATCGTGCCGTCCGCCCCTCGGGTCCCGTTCAGGCGGTCACCAGTTGATGCAGGTCTTCGGCACCCAGCCGGTCTTCTTGTCGCCGCCGTAGTACCACAGGTTGCTCTTCTTGCCGCAGGCCGTGTACGAGCCGCCCTTGTAGGCCTTGCCGTCGTTGCAGACCGTGCCCTTCCTGCCCTTGCCCCAGATGCCGACGGCCGTGGCGGACGTCTTCGGCGAGGTGCGGACGTTGACGGTCTGCTTGGCCTTGACGTTGATGATCGCCTTGCTGCAGTCCCTCGGCAGGGTGGCCGCGGAGGCGGTACCGGCGGTGGCGACGGCGCCGGTGAGGGCCGTACCGATGAGGGCCGCGGTGGTGAGCGCGGTGCCCAGAGACTTCAACTTCACAGCTGTGTCCTCCCGTTGTGGTGCGAGGCGGCCGTCCGAGGACGGCCGCCGGTCGCCAGGAAGACTACGGGAGCGGCGGACTTGGCCGATCTTGGGGTTGTGCTCAGTGCACGGAGAAGCCGCCGTCCACGTGGATCGACTGGCCCGTGACGTAGGCGGAGGCGCGGCTCGCCAGGAACACCGCCGCGCCCGCGAAGTCCTCGGCGAGCCCGTTGCGGCCGGTCATCGTGCGCGCGGCCAGCGCCGCCACCCGCTCCGGGTCGGACGACAGCCGCCGGTTGAGCGGGGTCATCACGAACCCCGGCACCAGCGTGTTGCAGGTGACCCCGTACGGCGACCAGGCCTCGGCCTGGGAGCGGGCCAGGGATTCCAGCGCGCCCTTGGAGACGCCGTAGGCGCCGCTGTGCACGAAGGCGCGGTGGGCCTGCTGGGAGGTGATGTGGATGATCCGGCCGAAGCCGCGCTCGGCCATGCCCGGACCGAACCGCTGCCCCAGCAGGAAGGGCGCCTCCAGGTTCACCGCCATCGTGGCGTCCCACACGTCCTCGCCCAACTCGCCCATCGGCGGCCGGAGATTGATTCCAGCCGAGTTGACGAGGACGTCGGGCTCGCCGAAGACGGCCGCGGCCTCCTCGGCCGCCGCACGCACGCCCTCCCGCGACCCCAGATCCCCGGCTACCCAGGCCGCACGGCAGCCGTCGGCCGTCAACTCGTCCACCGTGGCCGCCAGTTCCGCCGGCCGGCGGGCCACGACCACCACGCTCGCCCCGGCCCGCGCCAGCGCCCCCGCGACGGCCCGTCCGATACCGGAACTCCCGCCGGTCACCACGGCGGTGCGGCCGTCCAGGGAGAAGAGGCCGGAGAGATAGGCGTGCGACGAGACCATGCCGGAAGCCTAGAGCGCGGGCGGCCGACGTGGTGTCGCCGGATCCCGCTCCGCCGGAGTCGTAGGGTGCTCGCCATGAGCATCATCGGGGTGGGCATCGACGTCGCCGAGATCGACCGGTTCCGGGCGTCCCTGGAGCGGACGCCGGGACTGGCCGACCGGTTGTTCGTGACCAGCGAACTGCTGCTGCCCAGCGGGGAGCGGCGCGGGATCGCCTCGCTCGCGGTCCGGTTCGCCGCCAAGGAGGCGCTGGCCAAGGCGCTGGGCGCGCCGCCCGGGCTGCAGTGGACCGATGCCGAGGTGTACGTGGAGGACAGCGGGCAGCCGCGGCTCAGGGTGAAGGGCACGGTGGCCGCGCGGGCGGCGGAGCTGGGCGTGCGGGCCTGGCACGTGTCGCTCAGTCATGACGCGGGCGTGGCCTCGGCCGTGGTGATCGCCGAGGGCTGACCGGTCCGCGGCCCCGGGTGTGGGCGGTGGGGGTTGCGGGGCAGACTCGGTGCCATGCGTACTGCGTACAGCGTGGAGACGGTAAGGGCGGCCGAGCGGGCGTCGATGGCACGGCTGCCGGAGGGTGCGCTGATGCAGCGGGCCGCCGCCGGGCTGGCCGCCGCCTGCGCCGAACTGCTCGGGCGGGTGTACGGCAGCCGGGTGGTGCTGCTCGTCGGCAGCGGGGACAACGGCGGGGACGCCCTGTACGCGGGGGCCCGGCTGGCCCGGCGCGGCGCCGGCGTGACGGCCGTGCTGCTGACGCCCGAACGGGCCCACGGCGGGGGGCTGGCGGCCCTGCGGCGGGCGGGCGGCACGGTCGTCGCCGCGGACCGGGCCGAGGAACCGGTCCTGCGGGCCGACCTGGTGGTGGACGGGATCGTCGGGATCGGCGGCACGGGCGGGCTGCGGCCGGACGCCGAGCGGCTGGCCGGGGTGGTGGCGCGGTCCGGGGCGGCGGTGGTGGCGGTGGACCTGCCCAGCGGGGTGGACGCGGACACCGGGGAGGTGCGGGGGGCCGCGCTGCGGGCCGATCTGACCGTCACCTTCGGCGCGTACAAGCCCGGACTGCTGGTGGATCCCGCGCGGGAGTACGCCGGGGTGGTGCGGCTCGTCGACATCGGGCTGGAGCCGCCGCCCGCCGACATCGAGCTGGAGGCGCTGCAACATGCCGACGTGGCACGGCTGTTGCCGGCGCCGGCGGCGGAGAGCGACAAGTACCGGCGGGGTGTCGTCGGGATCGCCGCGGGCTCGGCGCGGTACCCGGGGGCGGCCGTGCTGGCGGTGTCCGGGGCGTTGCGGGGCGGAGCCGGGGCCGTCCGGTACGTCGGGCCGGCCGGGGCCGCGGTCATCGCGCGCTTCCCGGAGATCCTCGTGTCCGACGCCGGGCCCGCCAAGGCCGGGCGGGTGCAGGCCTGGGTGGCCGGGCCCGGGGCCGGGGACGACGCGGAGAGCGTGGCCGAGGTGCTGGAGGCGGACGTGCCGGTGCTGCTGGACGCGGACGGGCTGCGGCTGGCCGAGCGGGACGCGGTACGGCGGCGTACGGCACCGACGCTGATGACTCCGCACGCCGGGGAGGCCGCCGCGCTGCTGGGCGTGCGGCGGGAGGAGGTCGAGGGCGCCCGCTTGGCGGCGGTGCGGGAACTGGCGGCCGGGTACCGGGCGACGGTGCTGCTGAAGGGGTCGACGACGCTGGTCGCCGGGCCGGCGGGCGGGCCGGTGCGGGTCAACCCGACGGGGACGCCGTGGCTGGCCACCGCCGGGAGCGGCGACGTGCTGTCGGGGCTCGCCGGGTCCCTGCTGGCGGCGGGGCTGGACGCGCTGGACGCGGGCAGCGTCGCCGCGTACCTCCACGGCCTGGCGGGCCGCCTCGCCGCCGCCGGCGCACCCGCGGGCGCCCATGACGTCGCGTCACACCTCCCGCAGGCCTGGCGCAACGTACGCGCCTGACCCGCCGGCCGGCGAAGCCGCCGGCGGGCTCGGAGGGGCGGCGCCCGGGGGCCGGCGGCGGCCTCTGAGACACTGGGGGCGCCATGAGTGAGACAGCAGCTGAGCCGACCGCCGCCCTGCGCGCCCGCGCCGAGATCGATCTGGGCGCCCTGCGCGCCAATGTGCGGGCCCTGCGCGCCCGGGCGCGGGGCGCCGCCGTGATGGCCGTCGTCAAGTCCGACGCGTACGGCCACGGCGCGGTGCCGTGCGCCCGCGAGGCCCTCGCCGCGGGCGCGACCTGGCTCGGCACGGCCACGGCCGAGGAGGCCCTCGCGCTGCGCGCGGCCGGGCTGCCCGGCCGCATCCTGTGCTGGCTGTGGGTGCCGGGCGGCCCCTGGCGGCAGGCGATCGAGGCCGACATCGACGTCTCGCTGAGCGGCCTGTGGGCCCTGCGCGAGGTCGTCGAGGCCGCCCGGGCGGCGGGGCGCCCCGCGCGCGTGCAGCTCAAGGCCGACACCGGACTCGGCCGCAACGGCTGCCAGCCCGGCGAGGACTGGGCCGAACTGGTCGCCGCGGCCCTGCGCGCGGAGGCCGAGGGCCTGGTCCGGATCACCGGGCTGTGGTCGCACTTCGCGTGCGCCGACGAGCCGGGACACCCGTCCATCGCCGCCCAGCTCGCCCGGTTCCGGGAGATGACGGCGTACGCCGAGGAGCGGGGCGTACGGCCCGAGGTGCGGCACATCGCCAACTCGCCGGCCACCCTCACCCTGCCCGAGTCCCACTTCGACCTGGTCCGCACGGGCATCGCCGTGTACGGCGTCTCGCCCAGCCCGGAGCTCGGCACCCCCGCGGACCTCGGGCTGCGCCCGGTGATGACGCTCAGCGCCTCGCTGGCCCTGGTCAAGCGCACCCCGGGCGGCCACGGCGTGAGCTACGGCCACCACTACGTCACCCCCGGCGACACCACCCTCGGCCTGGTGCCGGTCGGGTACGCGGACGGCGTTCCGCGGCACGCCTCGGGCACCGGCCCGGTGCTGGTCGACGGCAAGTGGCGGACGATCGCCGGGCGGGTCGCCATGGACCAGTTCGTGGTGGACCTGGGCGGCGACGAGCCCCCGGTGGGCAGCGAGGCGGTGCTGTTCGGACCCGGTGACCGGGGCGAGCCCACCGCCGAGGACTGGGCCCAGGCCTGCGGCACGATCGCGTACGAGATCGTCACACGCATCGGAACGCGCGTTCCCCGCGTCTATGTGAACGGGTCTGTGTGAACGCGTTTCCTTGAACAGGAAAGAAGTCGGGTAACCGTTCCGCAGCGACACCCGTCCAGGCGAACTGCAGTACGGCGAAGAGGAGCGGTACGTGAGCGAGAGCAGCGCGGAGGCCGTGGCGGACGTCGTCGCCGCGGCGGCCGCCGCCTCCGCCGCGGGGGCGGCCGGGAGCTGGCGCAGGGCGACCGGCATCGCCGGTGCCGCGATAGGCGTGCTCGCCGCCGGCGCGGCGGCCGGTGTCGCCATCGAGCGGATGACGGTGGGCCGCGGGATGCGCAGGAAGGCACGGCTGGCGCTGGACTCGGCGGGCCCCTACGGCACCCTGCGCGGCATCCCCGGCAAGGCGTACGCCGACGACGGCACCGAGCTGTACTACGAGGTCGACGAGGTCGAGCCCGACCTCGGCCCGAACGTCTCCCCCCGCCGGCGCAGGCTCTTCGGCCGCAAGGCGCCCGCCCCGGTCACCGTCGTCTTCTGCCACGGCTACTGCCTCAGCCAGGACTCCTGGCACTTCCAGCGGGCGGCCCTGCGCGGGGTCGTGCGGACCGTGCACTGGGACCAGCGCAGCCACGGCCGGTCCGGGCGGGGCGTGGCCCAGACCCGGGATCGGACGCCCCTCACCATCGACCAGCTCGGCCGCGACCTCAAGGCCGTCCTCGACGCCGCCGCACCGGAGGGGCCGCTCGTGCTGGTCGGCCACTCCATGGGCGGCATGACCGTGATGGCCCTCGCCTCGGAGTACCCGGAGCTGATCCGGGACCGGGTCGTCGCCACCGCCCTCGTGGGCACGTCGTCCGGACGGCTCGGCGAGGTCAACTTCGGGCTCCCGGTGGCCGGCGTCAACGCGGTGCGCCGGATCCTCCCCGGGGTGCTGAAGGCCCTCGGGCAGCAGGCGGAGCTGGTGGAGAAGGGGCGCCGGGCCACCGCCGACCTGTTCGCCGGGATCATCAAGCGGTACTCGTTCGCCGGGCGGGACGTCGACCCGGCCGTGGAGCGGTTCGCCGAGCGGATGATCGAGTCCACCCCGATCGACGTGGTCGCCGAGTTCTACCCGGCCTTCACCGACCACGACAAGACCGGGGCGCTCGCCTGCTTCCGGGACATGCCGGTGCTCGTGCTGGCCGGCGTGCAGGACCTGGTCACGCCCAGCGAGCACAGCGAGGCCATCGCCGACCTGCTGCCCGACGCCGAGCTGGTCCTCGTGCCGGACGCCGGGCACCTGGTGATGCTGGAGCACCCGGAAGTGGTCACCGACCGCCTCGCCGACCTGCTCACCCGCGCGGGCGCGGTGCCGGCAGGAGCTACGGTAAGTGGCTATGGAAGCACCAGCAGCACCGCACGACCCCACTGAGACCCGGCTGACCGTCACCTCCCCGGAGCAGATGCGGGAACTGGGCCGCCGGCTGGCCAAACTGCTGCGCGCGGGCGACCTGGTCATGCTCACCGGGGAGCTGGGCGCGGGCAAGACCACGCTGACCCGCGGGCTCGGCGAGGGCCTCGGCGTGCGTGGCGCGGTCACCTCGCCGACCTTCGTGATCGCCCGGGTCCACCCGTCCCTCGGCGGCGGCCCGCCCCTGGTGCACGTCGACGCCTACCGGCTCTCCGGCGGCCTGGACGAGATGGAGGACCTGGACCTCGACGTCTCGCTGCCCGACTCGGTGATCGTCGTGGAGTGGGGCGAGGGCAAGGTCGAGGAGCTGACCGAGGACCGGCTGCAGGTCGTCATCCACCGCGCGGTCGGCGACACCACCGACGAGGTACGGCACGTGACGGTCACGGGGCTGGGGGAGCGCTGGTCCGAGGCCGGCCTGGAGACGCTGTCCGGCTGAGCCCGCGGATCCCGACAAGCTGTCGGCACCGTATTGCGCAGGGCATCCCGGGCGTGGTCACATGGGAGTCACCCCGTGGTTAGGCATACCTAACCCCGCCCCGCCCCCGCGCTCCAGGAGGCGTTCCATGCCCGCAGTACAGCCTGGGCCCGCCGTGGTCTCCATGCGCGACCTGCTGGCCTCGTGCGCCGCGGCGAACGCGGTCTCGCGGCCCCCGGAGCCGGAGCGCCCCCGCAAGGGCGCGGAGCCGGCCCACGGCTGCCGCCGCGCGGCCGCGACCGCCCGCGACGACGCGGCACCCGACCGACGACACCTCACGGCCCTCCCGGCGGAGCGGCTGGGCGACTGGCGGATCACCGCTACCTGACCGGTGGCACGTCGCGGCCTTTCCGGTGGAGCGGCTGGGCGACTGGCGGATCGCCGGGACCCGACCGGTGGCACGTCGCGGCCTTTCCCGGTGGAGCGGCTGGGCGACTGGCGGATCGCCGGGACCCGACCGGTGGCACGTCGCGGCCTTTCCCGGTGGAGCGGCTGGGCGACTGGCGGATCACCGCGACCCGACCCACCTCGCGGCCTCCGGTGGAGCGGCTGGCGGATCGCCGCGCCTCGACCGGCGGCACGTCGCGGCCCTTCCCGGTGGAGCGGCTGGGCGACTGGCGGATCACTGCGACCCGGCCGGCGGCACGTCGCGGCCCTTCCCGGTGGA
>NZ_JBEYXJ010000008.1:57085-108368 GCF_040645015.1 Streptomyces sp. NPDC046881
CGCGGCCCTTCCCGGTGGAGCGGCTGGGCGACTGGCGGATCACTGCGACCCGGCCGGCGGCACGTCGCGGCCCTTCCCGGTGGAGCGGCTGGGCGACTAGCGGATCGCTGGGACCTGACCGGCGGCACGTCGCGGCCTTTCCCGGTGGAGCGGCTGGGCGACTGGCGGATCACCGCGACCCGGCCGGAGGCACCTCGCGGCCTTCCCGGCGGAGCGTCCGGGTGACTAGCGGATCACCACGACCCGGACCCCGATCGTCGCGAAGCGCCACATCGCGTCGCCGTCCGGTCGGCTCTCCCGGATGCCGCCCGTCTTCACGTCGGGGTCGGCCATCAGCCCCGAGCCGTCGTCCACCGCCGCGCTGAACCCGATGGTCACCCCGTCCACGCTGGTGAACCGCACGACGTGCTCGATGGGCACGCCGTCGGTGCCGGTGGCCGCGTTGGAGCGGGAGGTGACCCAGTACGTGCCGGCCGGCGGGTCGACGCTGCCCGGGCGCACCGGGAAGGTGCGCTGCACCCGGTTGCCGGGGGACACCAGCCAGACCCGGTCGTCGTCCACCGAGTACACGACCCGTTCACCCGTTCCGGAGCCGCTCGGCAGCGCGGTCGGGTGGCGCCGGTCCCGGGGCGCCTTGGACGCGGCCGTCGCGTGCGCCGACGGTCCCGCGCCGGGACGCGCCGGGACGGTCGCCTGGGCCCGGAAGGCGAGGAAGCCGACGGTTCCCAGAGCCACCGCGGTGAGGCCGGCCACGATCGCCGAGCTGGTCCCTGCCACCTGCGCCCACCTCTGCCTCGTCGGACTCGTGCCATATGTCGTACTTCGTACCGACCGTAGCAGTCCGTGACCGTCCGTCCGGGACGGCGATGCGCGAGCCGCGGGCGCCGTAGGCTGTTCGCGTGCTCTTGCTCGCTCTGGATACCGCCACACCCGCTGTCACCGTCGCGCTGCACGACGGCACCGACGTCATCGCCTCGTCGAGCCAGGTGGACGCGCGCCGGCACGGAGAGCTGCTGCTGCCGGCCGTCGACCGCGTCCTCGCCGAGGCCGGCCTGGAACTCGACGCCGTCACCGGCATCGTCGTCGGCACCGGGCCCGGCCCCTACACCGGTCTGCGCGTCGGTCTGATGACCGCCGACACCTTCGGCCTCGCGCTCGGCGTCCCGGTGTACGGCCTGTGCACGCTGGACGGCCTCGCCTACGCCGCCGACATCGAGAAGGGCCCCTTCGTGGTGGCGACCGACGCCCGCCGCAAGGAGGTCTACTGGGCCACGTACGCCGACTCCCGGACCCGGCTGACCGGCCCGGCCGTCGACCGCCCGGCCGACATCGCCGAGCAGGTCGCGGGCCTGCCCGCGGTCGGCGCGGGCGCGCTGCTCTACCCGGACACGTTCCCGAGCGCCCACGAGCCCGAGCACGTGTCCGCCGCCGCCCTCGCCTCGCTCGCCGCGCGGAAGCTGGCCGCGGGCGAGGAACTCCCCGCGCCCCGGCCGCAGTACCTGCGCCGGCCGGACGCCCAGGTCCCCAAGAACTACAAGGTGGTCACCCCCAAGTGACACAGCCGGCATCCCTGCGACTGCGCGACATGCGCTGGTGGGACATCGACCCGGTCCTGGAGCTGGAACGGGACCTGTTCCCCGAGGACGCCTGGTCCCGGGGCATGTTCTGGTCCGAGCTGGCCCACGCCCGGGGCACCGGCGCCACCCGCCGCTACCTGGTCGCCGAGTCCGCCGACGGCCGGATCGTCGGGTACGCGGGCCTGGCCGCCGCCGGCGAGCTGGCCGACGTCCAGACCATCGCCGTGGCCCGCGACCACCAGGGCACCGGCCTCGGCGCGCGGCTGCTGACCGAGCTGCTGCGGGCGGCGACCGCGTTCGAGTGCCACGAGGTGATGCTCGAGTGCCGGGTCGACAACCTGCCCGCGCAGAAGCTCTACGAGCGCTTCGGCTTCGCCCCCATCGGCTTCCGGCGCGGCTACTACCAGCCGGGCAACGTGGACGCCCTGGTGATGCGCCTGACCACGGAACCCGGCAGCGGCTCCGCCGCGGGCTCCGCCCCAGTACAAGGAACCGATATCAATGACTGACGAACCTCTCGTCCTCGGCATCGAGACCTCCTGCGACGAGACCGGCGTCGGCATCGTCCGCGGCACCACCCTGCTGGCGGACGCCGTCGCCTCCAGCGTCGACGAGCACGCCCGCTTCGGCGGTGTCGTACCGGAGGTGGCCTCCCGGGCGCACCTGGAGGCGATGGTCCCGACGATCGACCGCGCGCTGAAGGAGGCGGGGATCAGCGCCAGGGACCTGGACGGCATCGCGGTCACCGCCGGTCCCGGCCTCGCCGGTGCCCTGCTCGTCGGCGTCTCGGCGGCCAAGGCGTACGCCTACGCCCTCGGCAAGCCCCTGTACGGCGTCAACCACCTCGCGTCCCACATCTGCGTGGACCAGCTGGAGCACGGCCCGCTGCCCGAGCCGACCATGGCCCTGCTGGTGAGCGGCGGCCACTCCTCGCTGCTGCTGTCCTCGGACATCACCTCCGACGTCCGCCCGATGGGCTCAACCATCGACGACGCGGCCGGCGAGGCCTTCGACAAGATCGCCCGCGTGCTCGACCTGGGCTTCCCCGGCGGCCCGGTCATCGACCGGTACGCGCGCGAGGGCGACCCGGAGGCGATCGCCTTCCCGCGCGGCCTGACCGGCCCGCGCGACCCGGCGTACGACTTCTCCTTCTCCGGTCTGAAGACCGCGGTGGCCCGCTGGATCGAGGCCAAGCGGGCGGCCGGCGAGGAGGTCCCGGTGCGCGACGTGGCCGCCTCCTTCCAGGAGGCCGTCGTCGACGTGCTGACCCGCAAGGCCGTCCGCGCCTGCAAGGACGAGGGCGTGGACCACCTGATGATCGGCGGCGGCGTGGCGGCCAACTCCCGGCTGCGCGCGCTCGCCCAGGAGCGCTGCGAGGCGGCCGGCATCCGGCTGCGCGTGCCGCGCCCCAAGCTGTGCACGGACAACGGCGCGATGGTGGCCGCGCTCGGCGCCGAGATGGTCGCCCGGGGCCGGGCCGCGTCCGACTGGGACCTGTCGGCCGACTCCTCCCTGCCGGTCACCGACCCGCACGTCCCGGGCCGCGACCACGACCATGTGCACGAGGTCGGCGAGGAGAACCTGTACTCGTGACGGTCGCGCTGATGTGGGAGGCCCGGGCCGCCGAGGGCCGGGGCGCGGACCTGCTCGCCTGGGTGCGGGAACAGCCGCTCACCGGCGAGCCGTTGCGCCGCGAGACCTTCCGCGCGCCGCAGGACCGGGTGCTGGTCATCACCTGGTGGGACGCCCCGTACGACGCCCCGCTGCCCGAACTGCCCGAGCCGGGACCCGAGTTGGTGACCCGGGCCGTGCACCGGTGGCGGTTCGAGGCGGTGGCGGACCACTGAGGTTGCGCGAGCACCCCCCACCTGGGCTATGATCATCACACAGCGAACGGCCGGAACCCGGAAACGGGAACCGACCCGGACGCAGTGCGTTGGTGGTCCAAGGAAAGACGCCCCGCTTCCTGCGGGGAGATGCAGGTGCAAGGCCTGCCCGGCGCTCCACTCGTCACCCCGCCCCCGGGTTCCCGGCGGCGGGGTGTCGGCGTTCTACGCCACCACCTCGCAGCGCAGCCTCCGTTCGGACCCGACCACCCGCGTCGGCCCCGTCAGCCGCAGCCGCGCCCGGTGCCGCACCTCCGCGCTCGACGGGCCGAGGCGCAGTTCCAGCTCGCCGGGCTCCACCACCCGGGCTCCCGTGCGGTCCGTGAAGGACGACAGGTCGGCGTGGAAGCGGAAGGTGAGGCGGCGGGCGGCGCCCGGGGCCAGGTCCAGGCGCTGGTAGCCGATCAGGCGCACGTCCGGGCGGGTCACCGAGGCCACCGGGTCGTGCAGATAGAGCTGGACGACCTCGGTGCCCGCCCGGTCGCCGGTGTTGCGGACGGTGAGGGAGAGGTCGTACGAGCCGTCCGTGCCGATGTCGGCCGCGGAGCCCGCGAAGTCCTCCCAGGCGAACCCGGTGTACGAGCGGCCGTGCCCGAACGGGTACAGCGGGGTCGGGTCCAGGCTGCTGACCTCGCCGGCCAGGCCCAGCGGCGGCTGGAGGTAGGTCCAGGGCTGCCCGCCGGGCAGCCGCGGGACGCTCACCGGGAGCCGGCCGGAGGGGTTCACCCGGCCGGACAGCACCCCGGCGACCGCCGGGCCGCCCTCCTCGCCGGGGAAGAAGGCCTGCACCACCGCGCCGAGCCGGCCGTGCCAGCGGCCCAGGGCGTAGGGCCGGCCGGTGAGCAGCACCAGGACCACCGGGACGCCCGTGGCCACCAGCGCGTCCAGCAACTCGGCCTGCACGCCGGGCAGCCGCAGGTCCGTCGCGTCGCAGCCCTCGCCCGAGGTGCCGCGCCCGAACAGGCCCGCGCGGTCGCCGAGCACCGCCACGCACACGTCCGCCTCCGCCGCCCGGGCCACCGCCTCCGCGAAGCCGGCGGTGTCCGGGTCCGCGACCCCGCCGCCCTGCGCGAACGTGACCTTGGCGTCCGGGAGTTCGGTGCGCAGGGCGTCCAGCACGGTGGGGATCTCGATGCCGGGCGGGATGTCGGGGTGGTGGGTGAGGACATGGGAGGGGAAGGAGTAGCAGCCGAGCATGGCGAGGGCGTCCGCCGCGCGCGGGCCGACGACCGCGATCCGGGTGTCCGGGGCCAGCGGGAGCAGCCCGTCGGGGTTGTCCAGCAGCACCACCGACTCCTCGGCCAGGCGCCCGGCGAGCGCCCGGTTCGCCGCCGAGTCCAGGTCGAGCGGGCCCTCCGGCTCCGGCCGCCAGTCCTCGTCCAGCAGGCCCAGCTCGCACTTCTGCAGCAGGACGCGACGGGCCGCGCGGTCCACCAGCGCTTGCGGGACGCGGCCCTCCCGTACGGCCGCCACCAGGGGCTTGCCGTAGCAGTTGACGGTCGGCAGCTCCACGTCGATGCCGGCGGCCAGCGCCCGGTGGGCCGCCTCCGCCTCGTCCGCCGCGACCCGGTGCAGGCTGTGCAGGAAGGCGATGCCGAAGTAGTCGGCGACCACCGTGCCGGTGAAGCCCCACTGCTCGCGCAGCAGCCCGGTCAGGAGCCCCGGGTCGGCGGAGGCCGGCACGCCGTCGGTCTCCGTGTAGGCCGCCATCACCGAGCGGGCGCCGCCCTCGCGCAGCGCCATCTCGAACGGCGGCAGGGTGACGTCCGCGAACTCCCGCACCCCCGCCCGCACCGGGGCCAGGTTCCGGGCGCCCGCCGAGGACGCGTACCCGGCGAAGTGCTTGAGCGTGGCGACCACACCGGCCGACTCCAGACCCCGCACGTAGGCCGTGCCGATGGTGCCGACCAGGTACGGGTCCTCGCCGATCGTCTCCTCGACCCGTCCCCAGCGCGGGTCGCGGACGACGTCCAGGACGGGGGCCAGGCCCTGGTGGACCCCGGCCGCGCGCAGGTCCCGGCCGATGCGCCGGCCCACCTCCTCGACCAGCTCCGGGTCGAAGGAGGCACCCCAGGCGAGCGGGACCGGGTAGGCGGTCGCCCGCCAGGCGGTGAAGCCGGCCAGGCACTCCTCGTGCGCGACCGCCGGGATGCCGAAGCGGTTCGCGGCGGCGATCCGGCGCTGCGCCCGGGCCAGCGCCCGCGCGCCGACGTCCGGGTCGACGGGGGCGGTGCCGAAGGAGCGGGTCAGCTGGCCGAGGCCGTGGGTGATCAGCTCGTCCCAGTCGTACTCGGCGGTCATCTCGCGCTGCAGCGGGGCGACTCCGTCGCCGTCCGTGGCGGCACCCACCCACACGCCGTACAGCTGGGCGGCCTTCTCCTCCAGGGACATCCGGGACAGCAGGTCGGCCACCCGGGCGTCGGCGGACAGGGCGGGGTCGCGCCAAGGAGCGGTGGTCATGGAACTCCCGTCTCGACTCTGCTTCGCAAGCCGGGCCACGAAGGCCCCGAATGTTTCGACTGATACATCGAATGTTCCGGGAACCTATGGCGCGCGAGGCCCTTCGTCAAGAGGTCCGGCGGGGATACGATCGCGGGCATGAAGCCTTCGAAGTCCGCAGAAACGCAGACGGCGACCCTCGCCGAGATCGCCCGGGAGGCCGGGGTCTCCGCTCCGACTGTTTCGAAGGTCCTCAACGGCCGCGCCGACGTCGCCCCCGCGACCCGTACCCGCGTCGAGGAGCTGCTGCGCGCCCACGGCTACCGGCGCCGGCGCGCCGAGGCCTCCCGCTCGCCCTTGATCGACCTGGTCTTCCACGAGCTGGAGAGCGCCTGGGCGCTGGAGGTCATCCGGGGCGTGGAGAACGTGGCCCGGGACGCCGGGCTGAGCGTGGTCCTGTCCGAGTCGGCCGGCCGGCTCACCCCCGGCCGGACCTGGGCCGACCAGGTCGCCGCCCGCCGCCCCCACGGCGTGGTGCTGGTGCTGTCCGGTCTGGACGAGTCCCAGCGGGCGCTGCTGACCAGCCGGTCCATCCCGTTCGTGGTGATGGACCCGGCCGGCGACCCGGGCCCGGACGTGCCGTCCATCGGCGCCACCAACTGGCAGGGCGGGCTCGCCGCCACCCGCCACCTGGTGGAACTCGGGCACACCCGGATCGGCGCGATCAGCGGTCCCTCCCGGATGATGTGCAGCCGGGCCCGGGTGGACGGCTACCGGGCCGCCCTGGAGACGGCCGGGCTGCCGGCCGACCCCTCGCTCGTCGTGGCCGGCGACTTCCACCACGACGCCGGCTACCGCCTGGGCCTGGAACTGCTGCGCCGCCCGGACCGGCCCACCGCCGTCTTCGCGGGCAACGACCTGCAGGCGCTCGGCCTGTACGAGGCCGCCCGCGAACTGGGCCTGCGCATCCCGGAGGATCTGAGCGTGGTCGGGTTCGACGACCTGCCGGTGGCCCGCTGGGTGGGCCCGCCGCTGACGACCGTACGGCAGCCGCTCACCGAGATGGCCGAGGCCGCGGCCCGGCTGGTGCTGGAGCTGGGACGGGCGCCGGAGGAGCGGGCGGCGACCCGGGTGGAGCTGGCGACGAGTCTGGTGGTGCGGTCGAGCACGGACGTGCCTCCGGCGGCCTGAGCCGTCCGCGTAGTGACGGGGGTGAGGGGTCACCCCACACGGCACCGAAGTCAATCGGTTTCCCAACCGAAACTTTCGGATGCACCCGTGACGAGATCCTCCTTGAGCGCCGTGGTGGCCGCGCTCGTCGCCGCCGTCGGCCTGTCCACCGGTACGCCGGTCCAGGGCACCTTCGACTGGACCGAGGGTGGCCGCCTGCGCGGCCATGGCAGCGGCGGCTGCGCCGCCGCCTACACCGTCACCAGCCAGTGGATTCCGGCGCGGCCGTCTCCTGCACCAACGCCTCGTGCAACGGCCCGGTGCCGGACGGCGGTTCGGTGACGTTCGGGTTCAACGGCTCCTGGAGCGGCAGCAACCCCGGTGCCCGCCGTGACGCTTGGGTGAGCCGTGAGATGAGAAATTCCGAAGAAAACCGACTCGGACGGCTTCCGCTAACAGTCCCCTAATAATTCGGACTTACGTTCCTGCCGTGACGCGACACGAGGAACAAGGCGATACGGGCGGCCCAGGGGGCCGGCGACCGAGAGCGCTGCGGATCGCCGGCCTCACCCTGGCGGGCACCCTGGTGCTGGGCGCTGCGACGGCCGGCTGGGCCTACCGGCATCTCGACCGCAACATCCGCAGCGTCGACATCAACAGCGCCCTCGGCGACGACCGTCCGGCCCCGGCCACCCCCTCCACCAGCGCCTCCCCGTTGCCCACCGGCTCCCTGAACATCCTGGTCCTCGGCTCGGACTCGCGCAGCGGCAAGGCCAACCGGGAGCTGGGCGGCGGGGACAGCGGCGGTGCCCGGTCCGACACCGCGATGGTCGTGCACCTCGACGCGGGCCGCACACGGGCCACCGTCGTCAGCATCCCCCGCGACACCCTCGTCACCCGCCCGTCGTGCCCGCTGTCCTCCGGCGGCAGCACGGCACCCGCGTACGGCGCCATGTTCAACAGCGCCTACGAGGTGGGCGGTCCGGTGTGCGCGGTGAAGACCGTCGAGTCGCTCACCGGCGTCCGCATGGACCACTACCTGGAGATCGACTTCTCCGGCTTCGCGAAGCTGGTCGACGCGCTCGGCGGGGTCGACGTCACCACCACCGAGGACATCGACGACGACCGGAGCCACCTGCACCTCGCGGCCGGCACCCACCACCTCGGCGGCGAGCAGGCCCTGGCCCTCGCCCGCACCCGGCACGGCATAGGCGACGGCAGCGACCTGGGCCGCATCGGGCTGCAGCAGATGCTGGTCAAGGACCTGCTGGAGCAGCTCTCCGGCGCCGGACTGCTCACCGACCCGGCCAAGCTGTACCAGGTCGCCGACGCCGTCACCGCCGGCCTCACCACCGACACCGGCCTGGACTCCCTGAACGAGCTGGTGGGCCTCGGCCGGAGCCTGCGGGGCCTGACCGCCGACCGGGTGCGGACGGTGACCATGCCGGTCGTCACGGCCCCCTCCGACCCCAACCGGGTCGTCGCCGAGGAGCCGCAGGCGGGCCGGCTCTGGGCGTCCCTGCGCTGATGCGTACAACCTTCCGGGTGACCCACGGGTCTGCTGCGATGACCGAACAGCTGTACACCAGGGGGTTTTCCGTTGTTCCGCTCGCGTTCGCACGCCCGTTGGGCGCTGCCGCTGACCCTGGGCCTGACCGCCCTCGGCCTCGCCGTCCCGGCCGTGTCCGCAGCCCCGGCCAAGAGCGCCACACCGGTCCGTGACGACTTCGACGGGGACGGCTACGCCGACCTGGCCGTCGGCGCGCCGAACGCCACGGTCGGCGGCCAGGCCCGGGCCGGTTACGTCGCCGTGCTGTACGGCGGCCCGCACGGCCTGTCCGCCGGCCACCGCACGATCCTCAGCCGGGCCACCCCCGGCATCCCCGGCGACCCCGTCAAGGGACAGGGCTTCGGGGCACAGATCGCCAAGGGCGACCTGGACGGCGACGGGTACGCCGACCTCGTGACCGGCGGGGTCGTCGTCTGGGGCGGGCCGCGCGGACTGTCCGGGGGCACGTCGGTCGGCGGCAACAGCCACCAGACCGGGGACTTCGACGGCGACGGACGGCTCGACCTCGCCGTGATCGTCGGCGGCTCCGGCATGGGCGACGACCCGGCCGGCACCACCGCCGAGATCTGGAAGGGCCCGCTCAAGCGCAGCGGCAGGCCGGCCGCACGCACCCCGCTCGACCCCGACCACCTCCGGTACGTCGACATGCACGACGGCGACACCGGCGACATCAACGGCGACGGCCGCACCGACCTGGTGCTGACCGGCTACTGCGGCGACGGCAACAACTGCAGCCGGGTGTACCTGAGCGGCCCCGCCGGCCTCGCCCCCGTGACCACCCCCTACCGCAGCGGGGACGGCGCGGCGGCCATCGGCGACCTCAACGGCGACGGCTACGACGACCTCGTCACCGGCTTCCAGGACGACAACGCGATCTGGGTGATGTACGGCAGCGCCGCCGGGCTGCGCGGCGAGGACACCTGGAAGCGGTTCACGCAGGACACCCCCGGCGTCCCCGGCAGCCGCGAGTCGAACGACAAGTTCGGCCAGGCGGTGGCCGTCGGCGACATCACCGGGGACGGCATCGACGACGTGGCCGTCGGTGTGCCCGACGAGAACGGCGAGGGCGTGGTCGACGTGCTGCGCGGCAGCCGCTCCGGGCTGACCGGCGCGGGCGCCCAGGCCTTCGGCCAGGACACCGAGGGCGTGCCCGGCACCGCGGAGTCCTACGACTCCTTCGGGTACGTGGTCCGGCTGCTGGACGTCAACCGCAACGGCCACGCCGACCTGGTCGCCGCCGCCCCCGGCGAGGACGGCGGCAACGGCGCGGTGTGGGTGCTGCGCGGACGCCCGTCCGGCCTGGTCACGGACGCGGCCGCGGTCTTCGGCGGGAAGGCGCTCGGGGCGCCGTACAAGAAGGCGGCGTTCGGCTTCGCGCTGAGGTGACGGCGGGCCGGGACAAAATTCCCGGAGATTCTTCCGCGAGCGTGTCGATCCGGGTCGCTCCCGTTCGACGCAAGGGTGAGCGGCGGGGAACGGACCCCGCCGCCCCGACCGAAGGAGTCACCATGCCCCGCTACCTGTCGCTCGTCCGCGTCGACGAGTCCGCCGCCCCCGCCGGAGGACCCGGCGAGGAGCTGATGCAGCGGATGGGCGAGCTGATCGAGGAGATGACCAAGGCCGGTGTGCTGCTCGACACCGCCGGGCTCACCCCGTCCGGCGAGGCCGTCCGGGTGGACTGGGACGGCGCGCAGGTGGCCGTCACCGACGGGCCGTTCACCGAGTCCAAGGAGGTCGTCGGCGGCTACGCGCTCATGCAGTGCAAGGACCGGGCCGAGGCGCTGGAGTGGACCCAGCGCTTCCTGAAGATCCACGGCCCGGAGTGGCGGATCGCCTGCGAGCTGCGGGAGATCGCCGAGGGCTGAACCCGTTTGGCCGTCCGTCGCCCAGGGTGTTGCATGGTGGGCTGTGGAACCACAGCCCACCGCGGCACACGCGATCGAGACCGTCTTCCGCCTGGAGTCCCCCCGGGTGATCGCCGGCGTCGCCCGCATCGTCCGGGACGTCGGCATCGCCGAGGAGCTGGCACAGGACGCCCTGGTCGCGGCCCTGGAGCGGTGGCCCCGGGAGGGCGTGCCGGACAACCCGGGCGCCTGGCTCATGGCCACCGCCCGGCACCGGGCCGTCGACCTGGTCCGGCGCCGCGAGACCTACGCCCGCAAACTCGCCGAGGTCGGCCGGGACCTGGAGACGGCCCCGCCGTCGTACGACGAACCCGCCGACCCGGACGACATCGACGACGACCTGCTCCGGCTGGTCTTCACCGCCTGCCACCCGGTGCTGTCGCCGCAGGCCCGCACCGCGCTCACCCTGCGCCTGCTCGGCGGCCTGACCACGGCCGAGATCGCCCGTGCCTGCCTGGTCCCGGAGCCGACGGTCGCCCAGCGGATCGTCCGCGCCAAGCGCACCCTGGCCACGAAGAACGTCGCCTTCGAGGTGCCGTACGGACCCGACCGCGAGGCGCGCCTCGGCTCCGTCCTGGACGTCATCTACCTGATCTTCAACGAGGGGTACGCGGCCACCGCCGGCGACGACTGGCTGCGCCCCGGCCTGTGCGAGGACGCGCTGCGGCTGGCCCGGGTGCTGTCCGCGCTGATGCCCGGGGAGCCCGAGGTGCACGGCCTGACCGCGCTGCTGGAGTTCCAGGCCTCCCGCGCCGCCGCCCGCACCGGCCCCGACGGGACGCCGGTGCTGCTGAAGGACCAGAACCGCCGCCGCTGGAACCGCATGCTCATCGCGCGTGGGGTCCGCGCCCTCGACCGCGCCGAGGCCACCGCGAGCGGCCCGCCCGGGCCGTACACCCTCCAGGCCGCCATCGCCGCCTGCCACGCGCACGCGTACACGTACGAGGAGACCGACTGGCGCGCCATCACCACCCTGTACCGGCTGCTGGCCGTCCGCGCGCCGTCCCCGGTGGTCGAGCTGAACCGCGCGGTCGCCGTGTCGATGGCCGACGGCCCCGCGGCGGGCCTGGAGCTGGTGGACGCCCTGGCCGCCGCCCCCGCGCTGCGCGGCTACCACCTGCTGCCCAGCGTCCGCGGCGACCTGCTGTCCCGCCTCGGCCGCACCGCCGAGGCCCGCGAGGAGTTCCTCCGCGCGGCCGGCCTGACCCACAACGAGCGGGAGCGGCAGCTGCTGCTGCGCCGGGCGGGGGAGTGCGCCGGCGTCAGCGCAGCGGACGGCCGATGAGCATCGTCGGTGCCCCGGCGACCCGGGTGAGGAACACGGTGGCCGCGTTCGGCCCCTGCGGCCGTACCTTGCGGCGCAGTTCCTCCGGCTCCACCGCCGAGCCGCGCTTCTTCACGGTCAGCGTGCCGACCTCGCGCTCCCGCAGCAGGGCCTTCAGCTTCTTGACGTTGAACGGGAGCCGGTCGGTGATCTCGTAGCCGGTGGCGTACGGGGTGGCCCGCGGCTCGTCGGCCGTGACGTAGGCGATGGTCGGGTCCAGCAGCCCGCCGCCGATCTCCTCGGCCACCTCGGCGACCAGGTGGGCGCGGATCACGGCACCGTCCGGCTCGTACAGGTAGCGCCCCACCGGCCGCACCGCGGGATCGGGCAGTCCGCGGCCGAGCAGGGTGCGCGGGCCGGGCAGCAGCGTGGCCCGCACGGCGCCCGGCGCGCCGGTCCCGAACCACAGCACCGCCTCCTTCACGTCCCCGCCGTCGGAGATCCACTCGGCCTCGGCCGCCGCCGGGACCACCTCGTGCGGGATGCCCGGCGCGATCTTCAACGCGGCCCGGGGCGCCGCGAGCGCGGTGTCGACCGCCCAGGACAGCGGCGGCGAGTACGCCTCCGGGTCGAACACCCGGCCACGGCCGCCCCGGCGCGCCGGGTCAACGAACACCGCGTCGTACCCGGCGGTGTCCACCTCGGTGACGTCGGCCTCCCGCACCTCGATCAGTCCGGCCAGCCCCAGCGCCTCGGCGTTCGCCCGGGCCGCCGCCGCCGTGGCCGGGTCCCGGTCCACGGCCAGCACCCGGATCCCGGCCCGCGCCAGCGCGATCGCGTCCCCGCCGATCCCGCAGCACAGGTCGGCGACGGAGGTCACGCCCAGCTCCCGCAGCCGACCGGCCCGGTACGCCGCCACGCTCGCCCGGGTCGACTGCTCGACCCCGTTCGGGGTGAAGAACATCCGCCCGGCGTCCTCGGCCCCGAACTTCGCCACCGCACGCTGCCGCAGCCGGGCCTGGCCGAGCGCGGCCGAGACCAGCTCGGCCGGGTGGTCGCGGCGCAGCCGGGTGGCCACGGCCAGTTCCTGCGCGGGCTCGGTGTCCCGCACCTCGTCGAGGAGGGCGCGGCCTTCGGGGCTGAGGAGCAGAGCGAGGTCGTTCACCGGCTCATTGTGGGCCAGTCGGTGGATGGTGCGCCCGGCGCGGCGGTGTCGGCCGGGATCGGCGGCCGGGGCCTGGGAGGATCCGGCACCATGCGAGCAGTAGTACAAAATGACAAAAAGCGGGCGCAGCTCGCCGTGAGCACCTTCCGGAAGACGGCCGTGGGCTCCGCGGCCCTCACCCTGGCCGCCGCCGCCCTCCTCTCCGGCTGCGCCGACGGCACCGAACCCGCCACCGGCCACGGCGGGCCCGCCCACGCCGTGGACCCCCGGGCCCGCGCGGCCGCCGAACACGCCAGGCTGGCCGCCGCCGCCCGGCGCTGGGGCCTGGCCCGCGCCCCGCTCACACCCCCCGCACCACCGGCGAGGAAACCGGAGATCACCCCCCGGGACGGCTTCGAGGTGGACGGCCAGGAGGAGGACGACCTCCCGCCGGTCTTCACCACGATCCCCACCAAGCAGCGGATCGTCTTCCTCACCATCGACGACGGCGCCGAGAAGGACCCGGCCTTCCTGCGCATGATGAGCGAGCTGAAGGTGCCGTACTCGGCCTTCCTCAGCAACTACCTCGTCAAGGACGACTACGGCTACTTCCGCCGGATGCAGGCCCAGGGCGTGACCCTCAACAACCACACCCTCACCCACCCCTACCTGCCCGGGCTGACCTACGAGGAGCAGAAGGACGAGATCTGCGGCATGCAGGCCGTCATGAAGAAGCAGTTCGGCAAGGCACCCACCGTGTTCCGGCCGCCGTACGGCAACTACAACGGCGACACCCTCCGCGCCGCCAAGGCCTGCGGGATCAAGTACGCGCCCATCTGGGACGAGGAGGTCTTCGTCGACCACTGGGAGTACCGCGACTGGGACCGCAGCCTGCACCCCGGCGACATCGTCCTCACCCACTTCCGCGGCCGGGACGACTGGGACGGCACGATGGTCGACGACATGCGCCGCTTCCTGGACAAGGTCACGCGCGAGGGCTACGCCGTGGCCCGCCTGGAGGACTACCTGTGAGGCGCCTGCGGGGCCCGGCCGCGGTCCTCGCCCCGGCCCTGCTCCTGGCGGGCTGCGCCCAGTCCGTCGACCCCATCGAACGCCTCGGCAAGAAGGCCGCCGAAGGGGTGCGCCCGCACACCACCGCGCCCGGCCCCCGCTACCGGTACTGGGGCCTGGCCCGGCCGCTCGCCCGTTCCCCGGTGCCCCCGGCCCGCCCGCTCGCCGAGCACCCGGGGGTCCCCGCCCTGCCCCCGGTGGCCGACCACGTCCGCACCCGCGACCCGGTCGTCTTCCTCACCTACGACGACGGCGCCGAACGCGACCCCCGCTTCGTCGACATGGTCCGCGACCTCCGGCTCCCGGTCACCCTGTTCCTCACCGACAGCGTCGCCGCCCCCGGCTACGGCCACTTCGCCCGCCTGCGCGCGCTCGGCGCCGGCATCGAGAACCACACCGTCGACCACCGCGCGCCGGCCGGACTGCCGTACGCCGGCCAGCGCGCCGAGATCTGCGGCCAGCAGGACCGTCTGCGCACCCGCCTCGGCGTCACCCCGCGCCTCTTCCGCCCGCCCTACGGCTCCTACGACCGCACCACCCGGCGCGCGGCCGCCGGCTGCGGCATCTCCGCGCTCGTCCTGTGGCGCGCCGCCCTGACCCCGGCCGGCCTCGCCTACACCCACGGTCCCCGGCACCTGCGCCCCGGCGACATCGTCCTGGTCGGCCCGGACGAGTCGACGGGCCCCTCGCTGCGGGAACGCACGGTCCAGGTGGTGCGCACGGCCCAGGAGAGGGGGCTGACGGTGGGACGCCTGGAGGACTACCTCTGAAGCCCGGCCCGGCACACGGGACCCCGGAGCACTCGCGCGGGGTGTTCGCGGCCGACGCGCCGCACGGCAATTGGCACTCCGCTTGACCGAGTGCTAATCCCGGTCATAGTCTCGGGTCTGGCACTCCCCCCTGGAGAGTGCCAGATAAACGCGACGGGCAGGTCCGGCACCCGCGACGACGGATCGACCTGGTCGCCACCTCAGACAGTTAACCCCGTGAGATCTCCGAAGGGGGAGGTCGGATCGTGACGACCGCCAGCTCCAAGGTTGCCATCAAGCCGCTCGAGGACCGCATCGTGGTCCAGCCGCTGGACGCCGAGCAGACCACGGCCTCTGGCCTGGTCATCCCGGACACCGCGAAGGAGAAGCCCCAGGAGGGCGCCGTCCTCGCCGTGGGCCCGGGCCGGTTCGAGAACGGCGAGCGTCTGCCGCTCGACGTCAAGGTCGGCGACGTCGTCCTCTACAGCAAGTACGGCGGCACCGAGGTGAAGTACAACGGCGACGAGTACCTCGTCCTCTCGGCTCGCGACGTGCTCGCGATCATCGAGAAGTAATTCACCTCAAGCGACTCTCTGCTTGAAGCTGCGCCCCTGGCCCCCCGCGATCGATATGAAGCCGGGCGCCCGGGGCGCGGCGTTTTCACCCACAGATTTCCGAGAGGGCTCCCGCTGCCATGGCGAAGATCCTGAAGTTCGACGAGGACGCCCGTCGCGCCCTTGAGCGCGGCGTCAACAAGCTTGCCGACACCGTCAAGGTGACGATCGGCCCCCGCGGCCGCAACGTCGTCATCGACAAGAAGTTCGGCGCCCCGACCATCACCAACGACGGTGTCACGATCGCCCGCGAGGTCGAGATCGAGGACCCGTACGAGAACCTCGGCGCCCAGCTGGTGAAGGAGGTGGCGACCAAGACCAACGACATCGCTGGTGACGGCACCACCACCGCCACGGTCCTCGCCCAGGCGCTGGTCCGCGAGGGTCTGAAGAACGTCGCCGCCGGTGCCTCCCCGGCCGCCCTGAAGAAGGGCATCGACGCCGCCGTCAAGGCCGTCTCCGACGACCTGCTGGCCTCGGCCCGCCCGATCGACGAGAAGTCCGACATCGCCGCCGTCGCCGCGCTGTCCGCCCAGGACCAGCAGGTCGGCGAGCTGATCGCCGAGGCGATGGACAAGGTCGGCAAGGACGGTGTCATCACCGTCGAGGAGTCCAACACCTTCGGTCTGGAGCTGGACTTCACCGAGGGCATGGCCTTCGACAAGGGCTACCTGTCGCCGTACTTCGTGACGGACCAGGAGCGCATGGAGGCCGTCCTGGAGGACCCGTACATCCTCATCCACCAGGGCAAGATCTCCGCCATCGCCGACCTGCTGCCGCTGCTGGAGAAGGTCATCCAGGCCGGCTCCTCCAAGCCGCTGCTGATCATCGCCGAGGACCTCGAGGGCGAGGCCCTGTCGACCCTGGTCGTCAACAAGATCCGCGGCACCTTCAACGCCGTCGCGGTGAAGGCCCCCGGCTTCGGCGACCGCCGCAAGGCGATGCTGCAGGACATGGCCGTCCTCACCGGCGCCACCGTCATCTCCGAGGAGGTCGGCCTCAAGCTCGACCAGGTCGGCCTCGACGTGCTCGGCTCCGCCCGCCGCGTCACCGTCACCAAGGACGACACCACGATCGTCGACGGCGCCGGCAAGTCCGAGGACGTGCAGGGCCGCGTCGCCCAGATCAAGGCCGAGATCGAGAACACCGACTCCGACTGGGACCGCGAGAAGCTCCAGGAGCGCCTCGCGAAGCTGGCCGGCGGCGTGTGCGTGATCAAGGTCGGCGCCGCCACCGAGGTGGAGCTGAAGGAGAAGAAGCACCGTCTGGAGGACGCCATCTCCGCGACCCGCGCCGCGGTCGAGGAGGGCATCGTCTCCGGTGGTGGCTCCGCCCTGGTCCACTCCTCCAAGGTCCTGGACGGCAACCTCGACAAGACCGGCGACGAGGCCACCGGTGTCGCGGTCGTCCGCAACGCCGTGGTCGAGCCGCTGCGCTGGATCGGCGAGAACGCCGGCCAGGAGGGCTACGTCATCGTGTCCAAGGTCAAGGACCTGGACAAGGGGCAGGGCTACAACGCCGCCACCGGCGAGTACGGCGACCTGATCAAGGCCGGCGTCATCGACCCGGTCAAGGTCACCCGCTCCGCCCTGGAGAACGCCGCCTCCATCGCCTCCCTGCTGCTCACGACCGAGACCCTGGTCGTCGAGAAGAAGGAAGAGGAGCCGGAGGCCGCGGGCCACGGCCACGGCCACGGGCACGCCCACTGAGCTCGGCATTGACCTGAACTGAGCCTACGGTGCCCAGTGTCCCTGCGGGGGCGCTGGGCACCGTGCGTTGTGCCGACCGGGCGGGTCCGCGCACTCTGCGCCACCCCGCGTGCCGCTACAGGGACCTGACGAACCGTACGGGCTCCGTGAGCGCGGCTCCGGCCCCCTCCTCATCCGCCAGGCGGGCCGCGAGCGTGGCCTCCGCAAGCCGCTGGGGCAGAGCCTCCGCGAACTTCAGGCCCCGGACCGCGCGGGCGTCCACCTCGGGAAGGGTCAGGCCCGACGCGGCGTCTGCAACCGCCGTTCGCCAGGCCTCGCGCGTCACGTCGTCGCGCAAGCGGACAAAGCGGTCGTCGACGAAGCGGTGTCGCAGAACGACGGACGGCAGAGATGCGGCCAGCGTGGCATTGGCCCGGTGCCCGGCCCACGTCCACCAGCGCACGTCGTCGTCACCGCGGCGGGTGATGACGGTCCCTGCCGGGTGCACTACGTCGAGGTGTGCCTCCCGGGCCTCGGCGAGCTTCGCCTCGCCCCGGCGGGTGAGCCGCACCGGGGGATCGGCACCGAGCAGGACCTCGCGGGCGGCGCGGGTCAGCTCGAAGGAGCGGACGCGGTCCGGGCCGAAGCCGCTCCACTTGGCACGTCCACCCTCGTCCACGGGTTCGACGAAACAGCGCCTGCGCCGCCAGTCGATGTACGTCACCAGCCAGCTGCGGCCCGCCAGGAGCAGTTTCCGGGGGCCGTCGACTTCCTCGGTGAGCAGGTCCGGGTCCGTGCGGCCGATCTCCGTCCGACCGCTGAGCACGGTGAACTCGGGCGGTGCGGTGAATGAGGCCGTCAGGTTCATGAAGTGCCGCTGGCCGAAGCGGCGTTCCGCCTCCGGCCCGATGAACAGCATGCCGCCGTCGCGTTCCAGGTAGTCCTGTTCGACGAGGTGCCGTACGACGGGTTCGGCCCCCGCCGCGAACGGGCTGAGATCGCCCCACCACTCCTGCCACAGGTTCTCCCCGACCCGGTGCTCCTGGAGGCACAGCGCGAGGAGCTGCTGCGCGACCAGGTGCCGTGGCGCGGGAGGCGCGGTCACCGGTTCCACCCAGCCGCGGGACCAGGCCAGCAGCAAGGCTGCCGCGGAGAGGAAACCGGCGTCGGTCACGGTGAGGAACAGGCAGTTGCGGGTCGTCCCCGGGCGGCGTCCGGTACGGCCCAGCCGTTGCAGGAACGACGCCACCGTGGTCGGCGCCTCCAGCTGGATCACCCGGTCCAGGTCGCCCACGTCGATGCCGAGTTCGAGCGTGCTGGTCGAGACGATCACGCAGTCCCGCGCCTCGGCGAAGGCCTCCTCCGCTCTTCGGCGTTCGTCGGTGGAGAGCGAGGCGTGCGAGAGGAAGGTGGTGACACCGCGAAGCCGGAGCTGCTCGCCCAGCTCCTCGACGGTGCGCCGGGCCTCGCAGAACACGAGGCGTTTCTCCCCGCGGTGCAGGGCCGCGATGACGGTCGCCGCGTTGGCGACCGAGCCGACGAAGTCCAGCTCGATGTCACCCGGCGGCACGCTGGGGGACACCGCGGCAGGCAGGCCCCCAGTGCCCGGGAGCGTTACTCCGGGAGCGATGACCTGTCCCGGACGGCGTCCCTTGCCGGACCCCTGGAGCCAGTCCAGCAGTTCGTGTGGATTACCGACGGTGGCGGACAGGCCGACCCGCTGCACCGGCCGCTCCACGATTCTCTGGAGCCGCTCCAGTACGGCGAGCAGGTGCCACCCCCGGTCGTCTCCGGCGAAGGCGTGCACCTCGTCGACCACCACGCTGTGCAGCCCGGAGAAGAACGCCCGATGGTCCACGTGCGTGCTGACCAGCATCGCCTCCAGCGACTCGGGAGTGGTCAGCAACAGATCCGGACGCTGGTGCAGGATGCGGCGGCGCCGGGTTGAGGCGATGTCACCGTGCCACAGTTCGGCCGTCCTCCCCACCCAGCCGGCATACGTCTCCAGACGGGGATGCAGGTTGTTGAGAAGGGCCTTCAGCGGGGTGACGTACAGGATGCCGGTGCCCTTCCACCCGTGCCGCTGCGCACGGGTGAGCAGGGGAAAGGAGGCTGCCTCGGTCTTGCCGCCGGCGGTCGGCGCGAGCAGTACGGCATCGTGCCCGGCCAGGAGCGGGCCGATCGCCTGCTCCTGGAGAGGCCGCAGTGAGCGCCAGCCGAGTGAGTTGACGATGTGGTGGGTGAGAATCGGGTCCAGCAGGTCCAGCGCGTCGGCGCTCACGGAAGCTCCAGCTCCACGTCACCGGCGTTCGCGGCGGCGTTTCGTTCGGTCGCGTCCAGTTCCGACGCCTTCACAGTGAGCGTGTAGTGGGTGCGGGGATCGAAGTCGTCGAAGCTGTCGACCCGGTCCAGGACGTCGGCGACCAGCTTTCGCAGGTACAGCCGCGGCGCGATCCCGGCCTTGCCACCCAGCGACCCGGTGACGGCACGCGCCAGCTCGTCCAGGTAGTCGTCGTCCGCCCGGACCGCGATGCGCTCCGGGTGACGGGCTGTGACCTCGTAGACGCTCCGCACCTTTCGGCCGAGTCGGCCGAGCGAAGCCAGGTCGAAGCCGGGGAGGCGGAGCTGGACCGCGCGCGGGGAGTCGAAGCGCGGATCGGTCGTGAAGTCGGTGGCCAAGCGCTGGGCGAGCGGTGCCAGACGCTGCACGCCCTGCTGTCCGTCGTAGAAGGCGGGCGTACCGGTGATGACGAGGAACAGGCCGGGAAACCGCCCGGCGTCGATCTCGTCGAGGAGCTGGCGCAGGGCGTTCAGCGACTTCTCACGCACGTCGCCGCGTACCCGCTGGAGGGTCTCGACCTCGTCGAGGACCAGCAGGAGACCGGGATGCCCGCAGTCCCGCAGCACGGTCAGCAGCCCCTGGAGGAACCCGAGCGCCGCGAAGTGGTCGAGGTCTCCGCGGACTCCTGCTGTGCGCTTGGCGGAGGCTGCCACCGACTTCTGCCCACCCAGCCAGGCGATGAGAGCCTCGGCGCGGGCTCCGTCACCGGCGGCCACGGCATCCCGGTAACCGCGCAGCGCTGCGGAGAAGGCCGGCGTGGTGCGGGCCACGTCCGCCAGCCGCCGTTCGAGGAGTTCGTCCACGGCTCTGGCGAGGCCGGCTTCGTCGTTCTCGTCGGCGTCGCCGGCGGCGAGGACCTCTTCCTCCAGCGCGTAGAACCAGGAGTCGACCACGGCCCGCAGCGCGGACGGCGCGTGGGTGGCGGTGGTCAGCCGTTCGGTGAGCCGCCGGTAGACGGTCTCCAGCCGGTGCAGGGGGGTCTCCGTCTCGGAGATCTGCACCTCGCTGACGGCCAGGCCGCGTCGTTTCGCGCGTTCGGCGAGCCATCGGGCGAAGAAAGTCTTGCCCGAGCCGTACTCGCCACGCAGTGCGTGGAAGGCAGACCCGCCGCGCGCGACGGTGGTCAGGTCGTCGTCGAGGGCGTCCGCGAACCGGTCCAGTCCTACGGCGAACAGCCCGAGCCCCTGCTGCGGCACGGTGCCACGGCGCAGCGCGTCGACGACGTCCCGGGCGCGTGCGGCGCTGATCGGGGGAGCGCCCGCCGGATTCGGGGTCGGGGTACTCACAGGGGGGTGCCTTCCGGGAACTGCTGGCGCAGCAACTCTCTGTCGAGGTGGACGGTGCGTCCGGACTCCACCAGCTGCAGCACGGGGTAGCCGTCGATGTTGAGCAGTCGTTCGAGCATGGTGACGAACCGCTGCGGGTTGCGTTCGGACTTCCCGGTGGCGGCTTGGGCGGCCGCCGCGACAGCGGCCGGGGACAGCTTGCCACCGGCCTCCAGCAGCGCGTCGAGGGCTGCGGCCACGGCCGTGTTGGTGGGCGCGTTGCGCACGAACTCACGCTGGGTCTCGAAGGGTTTGCTGCGCACCGTCTGCTCACCGAGCGTGCTGTGGCCCGGTTGCGGGAAGAGCCCTTCGGACTGGGGCTGCTGCTTGCGCGTCCCCCTGGCGCGGGGAGCCGGCGCAGGCTCCTGCGGTTCCGTCGGATCCGAACCGCCCAGCCACCACTCGGGAGCCGTACGCTCGGCGGGCAGTGCCGTCCAGCCGGCGGGGATCTCGCTGCCGGACGGCACGAAGGCCAGGACGGGCACGGTGACCTCCGCGAGCGACGCGCCGCCGTGGTACCCGGCCTGTCGGGCGGTGTAGCGCAGGTCGTCCCGCCAGGCGGCGGTGATCCGGCCGCCTCCGGCCCGTACCCGCGGCCCGGACAGCTCCACCTCGCCGGGCCCGGCCGGGCCGATGCGCCAACGGGCGCCCTGCACCCCGTCGACCACCGTGGGACCGGTGTCACGGGGACCGCGGTCGAGGACATGGCCGTGGTCGGAGACGAGGAGGACGGGACGGCCCGCGCCGAGGGCTGCACCGAGCAGGTCGGGCAGCTTGGCGATGTCCCCTATCCGCCATCGGGCGCGTCCGTTCTCACGACCGTCGGCGAGTGCGTCGTCGATGGTGTTGACGACCACTCCGACGATCTTCTTCTCGTCCGCGAGGGCGCCGAGCAGTTCGGGCGCCAGTCGGTGCCCTGCCGTCCCCTCGTAACCGCCCTTGTGGAAGAGGACGGCCTCACGGCGCCGCTTCTTCCAGAAGGTGGTGAACCCGGCGCGCTCCACATCCTGCCCGCCTTCGACGGGCGTCCCGCTCAGCAGCGATGCCCTGCTGATCTTGGTGAGGGTGGGCAGCATGGCGACGGCGGCGAGCCGGCCGGCACGACGGTCCGCCGTCGCGGTGGGCACGATCTCGGTCCAGGCCCGCCGGTCCAGCCCGGCGGCTAGTTCGACGGCCACGTCGGCGCTCATGCCGTCCAGGACGAGGACGAGCGGCCGCCCGCCCTCACGGGCGAGCGGTGCGGCGACCTCCGCCAGGACGTCCTCGATCAGGAGGGCCCCGTGCGGTGCCTGCGGGGAGGCTCTTTCCGCCCAGACGGCGAGAGCCGCCGCGAACTGTTCGTCGAGCTGCCGCCGCCGGTCCCGGACCCGGCCGATCAGCCGGTGGTAGGCCTCACCGACCTCGCTGTCGCGCGAGGCGTCGCCTTCGGCGAGTATCCCCGTCGCCAGGTCCACCCAGCCGGTCGACTCCAGGTGGTGACGCACGCTGGTGCCGACCGCGTCCAGCGTGGGCTGCGGGGCGCAGAGCCAGCGCAGCAGGCGTACGGCTGTCCGGGCGCGCTCTGTGGAGTCGGCGTGCAGGAGCGCGAGCTGGTGGTCGGCGAGGTCGCGCAGTGCGGCCTGCGCGGGTTCGGGACGTCCGTCGAGTGCGGCAGCGAGTGTGCGCAGGCGGGTCCGGTAGCCGGAGGGCAGCAACCGGTTCCCGGCCAGCAGGCCCGTCAGATGGGCCGTCTCCGCGAGTTGATCGGCGCGGTCCAGCACCGTCAGGACGCGGGCCCGGGCGTCTGCGCCCGCGCTGCCGCCGGCCTCCGCCTGGGCGATCCACCGGCTGAGGACACCGGTGGCGGCCGTCGCGTACGGGGCGAGCGCGTCGAACGAGCCGAGGGCTCGTCCGAAGAGTGTGCCGAGCGCGAATCCGGCGTCGGCGGCGGACTGACAGGTCAGCGCGGTGGCGGCGAGCGCACCCAGCGGAAGTGCGTCCGATCCGCGACCGTCCGCGGCGAGCGCGAGCAGCGTGGGGGCGGCGGGGCCGGTCACCTCTTCCAGCCAGGCGGCCAGGCCGGCACGCTCCTGTTCCGGCAGTTCGGCGTATCGCCGGGGCCCGGCCGGGGTCCTTGTCCAGTCGAACAGCGTGTCGGCGTCGAGATCCAGGGAGTCGTCACGCGTGTCGCCGAGGCCCACCCGAGCGGCGAGCAGCGCCCGCATTGCCCTGTCACGGGTCAGTACGGAGCCCACCTGGGGCCAGCCCCCGGGCGGTTCGGCCTCCAGCAGCGCATCCAGCAGCCAGGTCTCGCGCACCATCCGGGTGTCCAGGTCACCAGCACCGAACAGCTGCTTGACGATGTCGGCCCGCTCCACGGCCAGCGGTCGGCGCCGCACCGCGTGCCCCCGCAGGTCCCAGCTCAGCTGGTCGGCTGGGACCTTGCCGGTGACCACCAGGACGCTGTCCCCGGCACGGTCGGTGTCGGTGGTGTGCCGCCGCCAGGCCTCGGCGATCCCGAGCGGCGAGTCGTGGTCGCTGACGTGCACGCGCCGGGTGGTGTCGCCGACCTTCACGGTGAACTCGCGCTCCTCCTCACCGCCCGCCCACACGGCGTCGACCAGCACGAGCCGACGCCCCTCGGCGCGGGGCAGCTCCGTTTCGAGCAGCACCTCGATGGCGCGCCGCCCTGCGGCGGGCCGGGCCGCCATCAGTGCGCCTCCTCGGTGTCCTGCCCGGAGTCGGCGGACTCGACCGGCTGCCAGCTCACCGCCACGGTGGCGCCTGGATGGGCGGCCAGGAAGGCTCGGATGTCGTCACGAACGCCGGCCAGCTCACCGGCGAGCCGCTCCTCCAGCGGTGTCGTCCCGACGGCGGCGATCAGCCGACGACCCGACTGGCGGGCACGGACCGGGGTGCCTGCTTCCCCGCCGGGGGTGGTCTCCGGCTGGGGAGGTACGGCAGCGGGTACCGGCTGCGGATGGTGGGTGGCCACCTCTGGCTCGCTCACCCTGACGTCCTGCGCGCCAGGAGCGGGTTCTTGCCGCGGTGCGAACACGTTCTCCACCTGGAGCGCGGCATTGATGATCGCGTTGGCCTTGTCGCCGGCCTGGCCGAGCACCGGTACCAGCGACCGTTCGAACTCGGAGGCACGGGCGGCCTGGGCGATCTCGCCGAAGAGCCGCCGGGCCCGGTCGCCCACGCCGTCCTCGCGTCGGGTCAGGCCCCGTACGTTGGTCAGGACCGGCCACGCGGCGTCGTCCAGTGCCCGCAGCACCTCTCCGGCGCTGCCCATCGCGGTGTTCAGGTCCCGCTCGCTCGCGGAGTACGAGGCTGCGGCCAGCTCGCGCACGAGGGCCGTGGCGTCGCTGCCGTGCCGGGTCAGCCGGGCGAGCAGACCGGCGGCCTCACGCAGGATGGTCACCCGGGGGGTGGCCTGGTCGGCAGCGTCGAGACCGAGCAGAGCGGCATGCCGGTCCAGCGAGGCTCGTACCCCGGCGACCTCCTTCTCCCAGGCCTCGGCCTTGGTACGGATGTCCTCGGCGAGCCGGTTGACGTTGCGGGCGTACATGTTCGGCTTGGCGGACACGCCGAACAGCCGGGCCGCCCGGTCCCGGGCCGCTGCGTACTCCTCCTCGCTGGGCAGCGGCTGCGCGCGCAGCGACCAGCCGGGGCCGATCTCCTGGAGCGTGGGCGCCTCGCGTTCCGGCCCGCCCTGGAAGGCCCAGGCCCGGTCGTCGAGCAGTGCGTAGGAGGCGATGATCAGGTTTCCGGTGAGCTTGTCGAGCCCGGTGTAACCGAGGTCCTTGGTGATCCAGGTGCGGATGTCCTCGACGCCGAGGTCGCCGCGCTGCTTGTGCGCTGCGGCGGCCTGGTTGATCCGGGTGCGCCAGTCCTGTCGCATGACGAGGGGACCGTCGTGCACCGTGCCCAGTTCCAGCGGCTCCACGACCCGCTTGACGGTCTTCAGGTGGTGGCTGTCGACGTTCTGGGCGCGCCCGCCCTCGTCCATCGCCCGGGTGATCCACTCCAGGGCGGTGCGCAGTTCGGCGGCCGTGACGGGCTTGCGCTGTCCCTTGCTGTCGAGCCCGAAGTCGGGGTGCTTGGGGTACAGCGCGGAGAACATCCCGTCGGCCAGGTGCTGCACGTTCGCCTCGAAGCCCTTGCCGCCCTCCTCGCGGGGCTGCGAGAACTCCGGTTGGAGCGAGAGCACGTGGCGGCCGTCGGGCACCTCGGGGCCCGGGTTGGAGTCCGTCGGCCGGGCCAGCCCGTACACCTCGGCGAGAGCGCCGGTGAGCTGGTCGGTGAGCGTGTCACGGGCCACTTCCAGTTGCCGCCGGACCTTGGCCCGGTCGTCGGGCGGGAAGTTCCCGGTGTAGTCGGTGAGCCGGTCGCGTTCCAGCAGGAAGTTGATGCGCATGAGCCGGCCGAGCTGGGCCCTGCGCTGGTCCGAGAAGAAGTCGGTGAGCCACACCAGGGTCGGCGCGGTCAGCCCGTCCTTCCTGAGCTGCTCGACGCGGTGGAAGTCGTCGCTCGGGAAGTGGTCGCCGTCGTCGAAGGGGTAGTCCACGACGAAGCGCACGTTGCCCGCGGTTGCGGGTGCGAACTGCTCGTCCGGCAGGTCGGCGCGGTCTCGTACGTTGCCGAAGACGAACTCGGCGATGCGCCGGGTGCCGCGCCAGACGATCTCCTTCTCCGCGACGAACTGCCCGTCCCGGACGCCCACGGCTTCCCACAGCCGGTCCCGCAGCCAGACCCGGCGCACGCCCGCCTTGTCCTCCTCGGCGACGGCGTCGAGGAGCGGTTCGATGTCCAGCTCGGACAGGTGCAGCGAGAAGACCGGGTCGGCCTCGCCGTCCGAGCGCACCTCGGACGGGAACGCGGCCTGGAGGTCACGCATCCGGCGTACGACCACGTCACCTGCGGGCACGGTCCGGGAACGCACCGAGCCGTGGTTGAGGGCCGCCAGCCGCGCCCCGGTCAGTCGTCGCAGCGCGGGCACGTCCGGCGCGAGCGCCCCGAGCAGCAGGGTCTTGACGAATCGGTCGTCGGCCAGGAAGTCGGTGTGCGTCTCGGAGCCGTACTTCTCCAGCAGATGGGCGCGTGCCTTGGCGTAGAACTTCACGGCCGCCTCGGACTCGCGCTTCAGCTTGTCGGTGAAGGCGGCACCGGTGCCGTCGACCAGGACGTCCCACAGATCACCCAGCGGGATCAGCTGTCCGACGGCGGCGTCGGCGTTCTTCTGCAGCAGCTGCTGGACCAGCTTGAGACCGGTGCGCTCGCGCTGGAGCGCGCCGGAGAGGGCGACCAGCACGTTGAGCAGCGCCGGCGAGAGGGGGTAGACGGCCCGGAAGTCCTCCCAGCCGGCGTGGGTGGCGCCGCCGCCGTCGAGCAGGATGTCCTTGACCTGCTGGTTGGACCGGTCGACTCCGCCGAAGGCGTTCTCCAGCACCGTCTCCTTGCCGGGGAGCGGTTTCAGCACCCGCTCCTTGATGATCTCCGGCAGGTTGCGGTCCTCCAGGTCGACGGTGTCGAACCGCTCGTTGAGGTATTCGAGTGCCTGCTCCATCGCCTTGACGTCGGCCCCGAGCACATCGGTGCCGACGAGCTGCGAGAGGTCGCGCTGACGCGAGATGAACGACACGATCGGCACCGGCCGGTCCGCGTCCCCCGACTCGATCAGCTTCACCAGCTTCTGGATCTCGCTGTTGACGAAGGTGCGCTCCTTCATGTGGGCCTGGAGCCACAGCACCAGCTCGTCGAGGAACAGCACGACTCCGTCGTAGCCCAGCGCGCGGGCGTGCCGGCTGATCGCGGCGAGCCCGTTCTCCAGCGGTACGTACTTCGCGGCATCACCGCGCGCGCTCTCCGCGTACGACCGCATCGGCCCGGTGAGCAGCGCGGACACCAGGCGCTCACGGCGCTGGTCCCCGGCGGGCGCCGAGAAGGCGTCGTCCAGCTCGCCGGACGTCCACGCCCCACCGGCGCCGATCACCTGAAGCTCGTCATCGTCGTCGTCACCGGCCGCGACACCACCCTCGGCGGGCAGCAGTCGCACGAACGCGTCGTCCCCGAGTTGCTCACGCATCCGCCGCGCGTCGGCCAGCATCGCGTCGGAGCGGAACACCGTCGGTGTGGACGCCCCCGGGTGCTGCTCGCGCACGGCCCGGACATACCCGCCGAGCAGCGCTTCGTCCAGGTTGGCCGCACCGACCAGGTGGTACGGCACCATCAGGAACTTCTTCCCGCGCAACCACTCGTCGTGCTCGGCGATGACCTCCCGCAGCCGCGGCTTGGCCCGGGCGGCCGGTTCGCCGTTGAGGACGGCGTGCAGGACGGTCAGGAAGTGGCTCTTACCGGCGCCGAAGGAACCGTGGAGGTAGGCCGCGTACGACGCGTTCTTGCGCACCGCGCCGCGTACCAGCTTCAGGGCCTTGTCGAACTGCTCCTTGAGCTGCGGGGTGACGACGTACTCCTCGACCCGTCCGGCCGAGTTCCCCGCGAACCCCTGGGACAGCTCGACCTTGAAATCGCCGGCGTACACGTCCTCCTTGATGTCGAGGACGTCCTTCAGTACGACGGTGTCGCCGCCTCTGGCCATCAGCTGCTCCCCGCTCCCCACGGCATTCCTCACACGTCCCCCTTATCCTGCCAGGTCGCCACCAGGGCCTGGAGGGGAAAGGGACGCCTCGGGGAGGAGACGGTGAGCGCTTGCGGCACGGAGAGCGTAGGCAGCTGGCCCGGAGGCCGGCGATCAGAGCCTTGGCGCTCGTCGCCGGCCGCTCGGCTCGGGCGTCCAACGCCTCGTGCCGGGGCGTCGGCCGGGTTCCGTCACCGGGCCTCACCGGACACGACGGCCCACACGGTCTTGCCGGGCGCCCCGGTGCGGGGGGCCGTGCCCCACTCCTTGGCGAGTGCCGCGACCAGGAGGAGACCGCGACCACCGTCCCCGTCGGCCGGGGCGGCCCCGGCGACGGGCAGGCGCTCCCCACGGGTGTCGCTCACCTCCACCCGCACCCGTCCGGCCTCGGCGCTCAACCGCAGCTCGGCGTCGCGCCCCGGGACCCGTCCGTGAGTGACGGCGTTGGCGGCCAGCTCGGCGACGAGCAGTTCGACCGTGTCGTGCACGGGTGTGCCGTAGGGCCAGCCCCAGGCGTCCATCTGCTGGGAGGCGAGACGCCGGGCGAGACGGGCGCCGCGCGGAGTCGCCGTGAACCGCAACGTGAAGCCGGTCTCAGGGGACGGCCCTGGAGTGATGCTGTGGGGAGGGGTGGTCATGCGCCCAAGGTTTTCGTTCCCAGACGCGGCTGACCAGGGGAAACAGTACTACGGCCTCCGGTTGTAGGGGTGTGGTGGTCCGGTGTGGAGGTTGTCGGGGACCGAGTTCCGGAGGGAACCCCTTTGGCTTGCCACGCCGCTGTCTACTGGATCTCTGTGCGATAGAACGGAGATCCGATCATCCTGCTTGCGGGCGAGTGAGTGCTGGGGGAACGCGTGGGGCTGTCACCGGATCTGAAGCTGATCGTGGAGGGCATGGTCAAGGCATCCATGGGCATGGTGGACACGGTCATGGTCGGTACCCGGGACACGGCCATCGCGCTCTTCCACGAGCTCGACCGGCAGCACGGCATGGCCGGGGACGACGACGCGGGACGCGCCTTCGCGAAGGTCTATGAGCCCGCGGCCGCCACGACACTCGACATGCTCGGCTTCAGCGCCTATGTGATGGGCGAGACGGGGAAGGGGCTGATGCGCACCTGCCGGGAGTTGATGGCGCAGGAGAGCATCGTCGCCTCGGCGATCCTCGGCAAGCAGGTGGACCTGACCTACCGGATGGGCGACCCTGCTGCGGACTGTTCCGAGAGCTTCCTCGGCCGCGGGCAGGAGCTTCCGGAGGTCGTCGGCGAGACCGCCTGGTACGACCAGTACGCGCCTGCCGGAATGAGTGACCGCTTTCGCGGCTCTCCGGAAAAGCTGCGGGACGTGGCGGGTACCTGGCGCCGCGGCGCGAAGCTGATGACGCGCTTCCTGGAGGACGCGCAGGCGTACGCCCATACCGCGGACAAGGCCCATTCCGGGGAGGCCGCGGACGCGTTCCGCAGCTACTTCAAAGGCTTCGTCGGCTTCGCGGCCCCGCCGGAGCAAGCCCATCCGGACGAGCCGTTGGTCGCCAACCTTGTGGCGGCCTGCACCCAACTGGCGAAGGCGTGCGAACGGTATGCCGAGCACGTCGAGGCGGCCAAGAGGCAGATCACCAAGGACCGGGTGGACCCCTTCCACGTGGACATGCCGTGGGACTCACCCATGTTCGGCGGCAACGGTGACGACGGCGGCCTCCTCGATGCCGTGCTCGGGGACCCGTGGATCCACCGGCTCGGCGACGTGGCCCATTCCCTCGACGGATCCGAGAAGCGCGTCAAACTCCCGCAGGGTTCCGGCGGCGCGCCCGGCCTCCCGGGCGTCCCTCTGCTACCGGTCCCCGAACCCGTGACCGTTCCCGTACCGCTGGCTCTCGCGTCGTACAAGGGCGGTCTGCTGGGCGTCATACCTGCTGTTTACCGGGACCCCGACCCCAGCCTCCCGTTCAAGGACCCCCTGCCGCCGGAGCCGGGTACCACCCGCTTGCTCAGCACCGGCGAGCGGAAGGAGTTCGAGGCATGGGTGAACACGCTGCGGCCCATGGGATTCGGTGGAAAGGGCACCAGCACGACCGACCCCGCCAACGCCTACCAGTTGCGGACCGCCGGGTATCCCGAACGGCTCATACCGCTCCCCGCGGAAGCTCGTAAGGGAGCCATCGCAGCCGACGGTATGCGGCCGGCCGACGGCTACATGATCGACGCGAAGTACGTGAAGGACACCGACGACGAGTGCAAGAAGAACTCGTGGCGCACGCCCGACACCTTCGCGCTCGAAGACAAGTACGACAAGAACGGCAAGAAGAAGTGGAGCAAGAAGGACATTCTCGTCGGCAAGGACGAGGACGAACTCGACGACTACCGGCAGGCGATGACGCAACACGAGCAGATCCGCGGCCTGGAGATCATCACCAACGACAATGACGCTGCCGCGTACTGGCAGACGCTCATGGCGGCACAGGGGGTCAAGGGCACCTCCCGGTACGTGCCCTGACCCCCGACGACAAAGGACGCTTCCTGCTGTGGACCTCGACGAATACCAGACGACCTTCCTGCTCTACGCGCCCGTCAAGAACCCCGCCGGCTGGAACCTGGACCTGGCTGCCTTCGGCACCGCCCTCGAAGCCGCGTTCCCCGAAGTGCGGTACGAGACCCGGCAGGGCAGGCAACTGCGCCTGTCTTTCTGGGCGGTGACGGACGAAGGGATCGAGTTCACCGGCTTCGCCAGCAACGAAGGCAGGGACACGGTGGTTCTCGTGGACAACACCGCGGAAGAGGCGGCTGTGTTCATCACCTGGCTCCGTGACTCCTACGTCGCCTCCCCGGACCTGATCCGCTTCAGTTCCGAGCCGGCCGTGGAGGCGGGCATCGAGACGGACTGGCGCCTGCCCGCGACCGGCGACACCGCGAGCATCGCCGAGGAGCTGAAGCACCACATCCAGGTCGTCGAACGCTGAAGCGCGGACTGGCACTCCTCCGGGACACTTTGGGCCGTTCGAGCGAATCAGGCTCTAAGATCCGGACCGTGTCGGTGAAATCACAAGAGCACCACTACGCACACGCCGCCCTGCGGCACTTCAAGGACGCCGTCTTCCTCCTGGACAACGCGCGGTTGCCCAATGCGGACTATCACTTCGGCTTCGCGGTCGAATGCGCCCTCAAGAGCCTGCTGCTCCGCTTCACGGCGGCCACGATGGACCCCAAGAAGCCCGGAGGGCAGCCGGCCAAGGCTCCGTGGGTGAAGGATCCCGCGACCGGCAAGGTGGCCCACTCCTACAGCCACCTGCCGTGGGTGGCCACCGACGTGGCGCTCCTGACGCACGGCAGGTCGGCGACCCGCCTGTCCGCCGCGCTCGGCGGTCTGACGGCCTTCGACACATGGTCGGTGGACCACCGGTACCTCGACGGCAGCAGCGTCGTCGAGGCGGACGTGCGGCATCGGCGTACCGTGGCGGAAAACATACTCCGCCTGCACGAGCAGGCGCTCATCACCGGAAGGCTGCCGTGACCCTCGCCCCAGACCCGGCCGGCGGACCCGTGCGGTTCGCGCAGGCGCGAGTCCGCGCCCTGGACCTGGCCCACGAAGTGGCGGCAGCGGGGGTGGACGTGCTCGCCGTACGGGACGTGCTGGGCCGGTTCACCCTGATCGTCGACGACCGTACGCAGCCGCTTCCGTCCGCGCTGGAGAGCCTGGAGGACGACTACGGCCCCCGTCTCGCCCGGGAACTGGGCCGGTACGCCGCCGACCGCCCCCTGATGCGGGCGTCCGGCCTCTTCTCGGCCGACGGCCTGCTCGACTCGGAGCGTGCGGTCCGGGACCCGGAGCGGCCCGCGGGCCGGGTCCGGATCCTCGACAACACGGTGGTGGGCGAGGACTGGGCACAGGTCTCCACACCCGCCCCCGAAGCGGACGGCTCCCGCACCCACCGCACGGCGCTGTACGGGTTCAAGGGCGGCGTCGGCCGCAGCACGGCCACCGCGGTCCTGGCCCGCCACCTGGCCGACCAGGGTCACATCGTGCTCGTCGTGGACCTGGACCTGGAGTCCCCGGGCGTGGGCCCGTTGGTCGCCGCCGGGACGGAGCTGCCCCCGCACGGCATCATCGACCAGCTGGTCGAGTCGGCCGTCGACAACGCGGACGGCCTGGAACTGGTGGTCCGCACCGGCTACGAGCCGCGTGGCGGCCGGGGCGAACTGTGGGTGGCGCCCGCCCGGGGCCGCGGGACACCGGGCGTGCCCTACGCCTACGTCGACAAGCTGAACCGGGTGTACGCGGACGTCCCCGGCGCCGACTTCGCCGACCGGCTGGAGCAGGCCGTGCGCGCCTGCGAGGACGCGGTGGCCCGGGAGGGCGACAGCGGTCGCCGCCCCGACGTCGTGCTGCTCGACAGCCGCGCCGGCATCCACGACATCGCCGCCGTCACCATCTCCCGCCTGTGCGACCTGGCCCTGCTGTTCGGCACGGACAACGCCCAGACCTGGGAGGGCTACGGCGACCTCTTCGAGGCATGGCTGCTGTCCGGGCAGGCACCGGCGATCCGGGAGAAGCTGCGCATGGTGGCCTCGATGGTGCCCGACTCGCCACTGCGCCCCAGGGACGCCTACCTCCAGTCGTTCCGCGAACACGCCTGGGAGTGCTTCGCGCTGCTGTACGACGACGACGTCCCCGACCCGGAGACGAACGAGCTGGACCTCGACACGTTCTCCCCTTTCCTGGAGGACGAGGCGGCGCCGCACCACCCCATTCCGATCCTGTTCGAACCCGGACTCGTCGGCCTGGATGCCGTCTCCGTCCCCGGCTGGCAGGACCGGGCTTTCGTGCAGGCGGCGTACCGGGACTTCCTGCCCACCGCTACGCTCCTGATCACCGCAGATCCGCAGAGCATCGAAGGACCGCGATGAGCACCCCACTGGGCGTCGAGGAGTACCGAGACCTCCTGGCCGCGGCCCTCCCGGAGGCCACGGACGCCGACACCGCCGAGCCGAACGTCCGCAGCCTGTTCACGCCGGACACCCACCGTGCCGCCCTCTACGTCGACAGCACGGTGGTCCGCGGCGGCCGGGGCGTCGGCAAGACCTTCTGGTACCGCTCGCTGCTGGACGAGACGCTGCGCGAGGTCGCCGCCCAGGAGTACGGCATCGAACGCCTGCGGCGCGTCAGGGTCTCCCGCGGCTACGGCGCCGCCCTGGAACCCGATCTCTACCCCGGGCCGGGCAACCTGAGGCAGCTGGTGGAGGAGGGCGTCCGCCCCTACGACCTCTGGTACGCGGTCCTGCTGACCGCCTTCGGCCAGCCGGAGCTGCGCGAGCTGCCCGAGTGGCGGGACAAGGCGACCTGGGTGCGCAACAACCCGGGCGCGGCCGAGCGCACGGTGCAGATGGTCGACCGGGAGGCGCAGGGCAAGGGGATCACCCACCTCATCCTCTTCGACGCCCTGGAACACCTGCACCGGGTCCGCTCCCAGGCCGACCGGCTGGTGAGCGGCATCCTGGAGCTGGCCCTCGCCATGCGCCTCGGCACGCGCAGCATCCGGTTCAAGGTGTTCATCCGCCCCGACATGTACGACGGCGCGCTGCTGCACTTCCCGGACGCGTCCAAGCTGACCTCGAACGCGGCGGCCCTGACCTGGTCCCGCGCCAACCTCTACGGCCTGCTCTTCCACACCCTGGGCAACCACGACGGCGAGCTGGCCGCCCGCTTCCGTGCCCTGACGGGTGGCTGGCAGCCCGAGGCCGACGGCCGGCGCTTCGTCCCCCCGGCGCTGCTCAGCGGTGACGAGCAGTCCCAGCAGGAGCAGTTCACCGTGATAGCGGGGCCCTACATGGGGTCCAACTTCCGCAAGGGTCACACCTTCACCTGGCTGCCCAACCACTTGATGGACGGCGTTGAACAGGTGAGCCCGCGCAGCTTCCTCAGCGCGTTGCAGAAGGCGCTCTCGGAGACCCGCGACCAGTACGCGGGCCACGAGTTCGCCCTCCACCACGAGGGCATCCGCCGGGGCGTGCAGACGGCATCGGAGACCCGGGTCGCCGAGGTCAGCGAGGACATGCCATGGGTGCGCCTGGCGATCGAGCCGCTGGCCGGCCATCAGGTGCCGATAGAGCGGGAGAAGGTCGAAGTCCTCTGGCAGGAGCACCGGTTGGTGGACGCCCTGCACAAGGAAGCCGAACGGTATGTGCCCAGTGACCCGAACGACGACTTCCTGGTACGCACCGGACCGCGCTACCCGGAGGACCCGGCCCTGCTGATCGAGGAACTGGTCGGCTTGGGCGTGATGCGCCAACGCCGGGACGGCCGCATCGACCTGCCGGACGTCTACCGCATCGCCTTCGGCGTGGGCCGCAAGGGCGGCGTTCCGAGGGTGGCCAACTGAGCCGGTCGCTCAGGCGGCGCTGACAGGGCGTCGACTGCGGCGCAGCGCGGGCAGAGCGTCTCGTCCCCGACCGGCCGGAAGAGGGCGGGCTGGACGTGGTCGCCCTCGCATTCACGGGTGCCGTGGAGGCGGGGGGAGAGGGGGCGGCCGGGTGTGGGTTCCTGGGCTGGGGTGGGCTGGGGCTCGGGTGCGGCCGGGGTAGGGACTGGTGGCACCTCGCGGAGCAGGTAGCGCAGCAGACCGCCGGGGCGGTGGACGGGGGCGCCGTCGCCGGGGAGGCCGCGGAGGATGTGCGCGCGGATGGCGGTGGGCGGATGCCCGGCGGCCAGCCAGCGCGCGGTGAGGTCCGTCAGCTCGGCATCCATGGCCCGGGGGATGTGGCGCAGGGCCGGGTCGAGGTCGCGGTAGGCGTGGGCGAGGGCGCGGGCCGCGTCTAGGTGAGGGCCGGGATCGGGACGCTCGCTGCCCCGGTCCACCTCCGGGGCTTGCGCGGCTTGCGGGGCTGCCGTGGAGTGCGCGGCTTCGGGGGCTTCGGCGGGTGCGGAGGCATCGGCGGCGTCCTCGGGGGGCTTGGGGGGTCGGTTGGGGGTGTTCACACAGGTGTCGCCATAGGGATGACCGTCGGCGGGCCGACCGGTCCGCTCACCGACCGCCGGATTGCGGGGCCTCGGTGCGACGTGCGCGGATGCGGGCATACGCCCGAGGAGCTTAGCGGCCTCGGCTTCGCTCAACGGCACGTTGGAGACGAGTTGTTGGGTCACCCAGTGACCGCCGGGACCCTGGACGCGCCGCTCGTGCACGAACCCCTCGTCCTTGAGCTGGCGCTTGGCGCGGGTGAAGGCGCAGGCGCCGATGTTCGCGCGTTCAGCCGTACGGGAGAGGGATTCTCGCGCGCCTTGAGGGAGCGAGAGTTGCCAGGTGAGAAGGCGTACAGCGTCGGAGGAGAGCCGGGGGTGCCGGATGATGTCGTGGGAGAACTGGGTGTAGGCGCGCGGGGGCGCGATATGGTGCCGGTACATCACTGTGGGAGCCCTAACTTCCACTGGTGGTTCAGGCCCTCGCTGACGGGTCCAGCCGTCGCGGGGGCCGATTCATGTCGTGCTGCTGGGAGGGACGGTAGCGCACGCAAAGTATCCACGTGGACGCGTTGAGTGAAGAAAGCTTTCGCGGGGGGCCGTTCACTCACACGAGGCAACTTGTGCCTGTTGGGGCGTGGTTGGCGTACTGGCGTCCTAGTGTGCGGCCATGGATACGGGTGCCGATTCGGGTACGGGCGGCGCCGAGCCGGACTCGAACGTCGAGTTCCTGCGCTGCTTCGGCCGGCAGATGAAGCTGCTGCGGGAAGCTGCCGGGCTGACTCAGGCGGAGCTGGGGAGCCTGGTCGGGTACGGCGAGGCGCAGATCGCGGCGGTGGAACAGGGGCGGCGGATCCCCAAGCCGGAACTGATCGACGCGGTGGACCGGGCGGTGGGGGCGCGGGGCGTGCTGGTGGCCATGAAGGACGAGGTGGCCAAGGCGCGGTATCCGTCGTTCTTCCGGCGGTACGTGCAGTTGGAGGCGGAGGCTGTTGAGCTGCATGCGTACATCAGCCATGTGATCAAGGGGCTCTTGCAGACGGAGGAGTACGCACGGGCTGTGTTCCAGATGTGGCGCCCGCTGCTGGATGAAGAATCCATTGAGCAGGGTGTGTCCACCCGGATGGATCGACAAAAGCTCTTCGCGCGCCGGCCGGCTCCCCTGTTGAGCTTCGTCATCGATGAACACGTCCTCAGACGACCACTCGGGGGACGAGAGGTACATCGGGGGCAGCTGGAGCAGCTCCTGATCTACGGCCACCAACGCAATGTCGAGATGCAGATCATGCCGCTCGCCCAGGAAGAACATGCCGGACTGGCAGGGCCGTTCACATTGATCCACTCGCAGAAGCAGCGCAGGATGGCGTATGTGGAAGTGCAGGGGCTGAGCACCTTGCACACGGAATCGAGGAAGGTCAGCTCGCTGGAAGCAACGTATGGCGTCCTCCGGGCGCAGGCGTTGACTCCCCGGGCATCCCTGATCTTCATCGAGAAGCTGTTGGGAGAGCTATGAAGGCAAGCAGCTCCGAGCCTGCCGTCCATGAACTGAGCTGGTTCAAGAGCAGCTACAGCGCGGGTGATGGCGGTGACTGCGTGGAGATCGCGGACGCGGGTACGGCCGTACTGGTCCGTGACTCCAAGCGCCCGGAGGAAGCGCTTCTTTCCGTCGGTGCCGACGAGTGGGCGGCGTTCGTGCGGATGGCCGCGCACGGCTGAACGGTGTGGTGGAGGGGCGGTCGGCTGCTGCTGGCCGCCCCTCTGTGCTTGCCTACTCGCTCTTCTTCTTCCGCCCGCCGGTCTTCTTCTCCGGACGCCACTTGACGAGGTCCGTCTCGGAGACTTCCGCGTCCGCGCGGCCCGAGTCGAGGGCGGCCTGGAACTCCTCGGCGGGGTTGCCCTCCCACTCCTCGTCGTACTCGCCGTACCACTGGTGGACCCAGGGCATCACTTCCCGGAGCCCGGCGAGCAGAGGCACGAGCCGGGGGTCCTTCTTGTCCCAGCCGCCGACCTCGATCCGGCTGCGGATCAGACCGACCAGGGCGTCGGCCTGATCGCGGTGGTTCCAGCCGGCCCAGCCGAGGAGGAGGGAGCTGTCTGACTCCAGGGAGGCGCCGGGGTAGGAGATGAAGCGCTCCTTGGGGACGTCGAGCTTGCCTCGGTTGGACCAGTAGGAGTGCTTGAGGAAGTCGGCGCTGGAGTACTTCGGCGGCACCTTGATGTCGAGCCGCTGTCCCGTACGGTCCTCCTCCCGCTGCTGCTCCCAGACCTGCTCCCACTGGGCCCGCTTGCGCAGACCGGAGTCCTTGTAGCGGAGGGCCGCCAGGTACGGCACGTGCTCGGGGTCAATGACGGCAGCCAGCACGGTGGCGAGGGAGGCGTCACGCTTGCCGAGGTGATCGGTGGCGTACAGCTCGGCCACGGCCTGGACGTCCTTGTCGTGGCGCAGGGCGTCGGCGAGCTGGTTGACGGTGAGCGGCCGGGGCACGGTGAACCCGTCTCGCTCCTCGAACCACAGGTCTTCCCGCTCGGCGGCATCGAGCAGCCAGCTCCGGAGGGCTGCGGCTTCCCGCTTTTCCCAGGGCTCGATGGACCAGCGTCGCTTGTACTCGGGCCGCTCGATGAGACGGATGTCCTTGTTGGCCTCGATGAGATCGATCCGGGCCTGGACGACCTTCCGGTACGCCTCCGGCCAGTGGGCGGGGATCTCGGTGGTGGGGGTGGAACTGTGCCGCTCGAACCATGCGGTCTCCGCTTCCCCAGCGGCCACCTTGCGAGCAAGCACGATCTCGAACGCACGCTGGCCAAGGGCGACTTCCGGGACGTCGTCAGTCGTGGTCCGCGCAACCTCTTCGCTGCTGAGTAGCCCGTACGCGCCGTAGACGGTCCAGTCCAGCTCCTCTTGCAGGGCGATCATCCGGGCGCGGATCTGCTCCTGGGTGCGGCGAGCTTCGTCCAGGGCTTCACGGGTGGGCACGGCCTTACCGGTGAGGACGGAGGGCGCGTGCTTGGCCGACTCCTGGGCAAGGGCGTCCAGTTCCCGACCGAGAGCGAGGGGAAGCTGCTTGGGGAGGGGGAACTCCTGGAGCTTGGTGCCGGTGAACTCGTACCGCTCCTCCCACTCCTCATCTTGCAGGCCGCGCCCAAGGCCGCTGCCGCCCTTCCCTTGACTCACCTGCTTGAGCCAGAAACAGGCAGCCGAGGAGTTAAGCACCCCCAGCAACTCCAGATGCCGCTCCTCACTTGCCCCCTCCGGCAACTTGATCACCGGCGCCGAACGGTTGAACACCTTCCCGCCTCGGTCTAGCACGAAGTGGTTGTGCGTCGCTACGAATGCGAAAGGAATCGACATGGGCGCGCGATAGCGCTTGGGGAAGAACATGCTGTGGTCGAACCACCGCAATCCGCGCTCTTCAGGAGTCTGACCAAAGTCCAGTCGTGCTCGGAGAACTGCTCTGTTAGGCCACAGGAAAGCTTCCTCGGTTGAGAGCAATTCTCTTGCGCTGCCTCGGGCGCTGGAGTCCTCAGTGGTTGTATAAGGGAAAAAGGTAGCCGTTGCCGGGTAGATTGCGTACTCACGCACTTCCTCGCCTAGTACGACGGGGACGGTGCCCTGGGAGATCTGTCGTGTAAGGGCGGAGGCAGGCGGCATGTAGTACGCCTCGTCGTTCCCGGTGTGAGTGGTTCGCCCTACCTCGTCGATGGCGCCGCTCAGCCGTTCAGTGGCCGCTTCCAGCCTGGCCAAAACACCCGGCGCCCCACCGCCGGATAGTGACCACGGGAACATCGCCAGGCGCGTGCGCTCTGCGTCCTCGACGGAAACCCAGTCCGACTCGCTATGTGGCGATCCGACCTGAGCAACGATCGCCTGCCAGACGAGTCCCTTCTCGGGGTCGTCTGGCTGACTAGGCTCCCCGCGAATCCCGAGCACAGCCCGCACCGTCTCACTCTGCCGAGCCACCTGATTCCGCCCCACCAAAATAACGGTCGGCGTCCCATGCCCCGGAATGTAAGCCCCAGACGTGTCGATAACATGCGTAAGCTGAACCCTCGGAAAGAACTCCTCAATCAGCTTCTTTCCGAACTCTCTCTTCATGAACGAGTTGGCCGTGATCTGCCCGGTGAACCCGCCATCCCGATGGTCACCCCCCGCCCGAACCGCCAACTCGAAGATCCGCTGAGCGAACGGAACCGACAACGCGTACTGTCGATAACAGGCGTCGTAAGCAGCCTTGTAGTTCTTGTTCTCGTTGGCGTCCTTGACCGTGATGTAAGGCGGATTCCCCACCACCACGTGATACGACCCCCGCCCGAGAAGATCAACTTCCCGCGCGTACTCCTCCACGTCCTCGGTGCGGAAATAGAACGGCTCGTTCTCCGCGAACAGGGTGTCCAGCGCCTCGGTAACCGTTTCGGCGCCCCGCCCATGAAGAAGCGAGTCCGCCACAGCCACCCGAATGGGCAACCCGGGAGCCGCGCTCAAGTCCTGCACGCCGCCCGCCTTCAACGCGGCCACCAGCAACCGGAACCGAGCGATGGCCACGGCGAACGGGTTCTTGTCGGCGCCGTGCACGGACTCCAACGCTCGCCGCACCAGCACCCACGGCTCAGTACCCGGCTCGGCCTCCCGCCACTTCGCCAGCAGCCGTTCGAACATACCCAGCAGGAAGTGCCCGGAGCCGCACGCGGGGTCGATGCACCGCAGCCCCCGGACGACCTCCTCACCACCCGGACCGTCGGCCCACACCTCGCCGTCCCACCCGGAGGGCCGGTGTTTCCACGCGGGTGTCAGCCCGAACTCCTCCACGGCGGGCTCAAGCGTCAGGTCGAGGATGAACTCCTCCACGAACACCGGGGTCTGGAGCAGCGCGTACGTCTTGCGGGCGTGCTCGGACAGGTCCTGGTACAGGTCGCCGAGGAAACGCGTGTCCAGCGAGGAGTCGGTGAAGTCGTGGACGATCTCGCCGTCCGCGCCCCGCTGCCGCCAGAACGCGAGCAGGGCCGTGGCAGCCTCGTACGACGGCGTCACCTCGTACAGGGGGTTGTGCGCGCGGTCGAACAGCCCCTCCACCGTCCGGTGCGACTTGGCCAGCGCGTCGAAGGAGTCCAGCAGCCAGTCCCGGTCGTTCTTCGACGGGTTCTCCCGGAAGTACGCGTCGTGCCGGTCCTGCGCCTCGGCCAGCCGATCACCCGGCCCCGAGAGCCACGCGTCCGGGATCAGCCCGTTGTCCTCGCTGAACCGTACGAAGACACACGCCAGCACCCACGCGGCGGCGATCTGCACGACCCGCTCGTCCCGCCAGGTCTCGTACATCGCGGCCGTACGCTCCGCCGCGACCGCCTTCTCGTACTCGACGCGCAGCGCGTCCCGGAACTCGGGCTCGTTCTCGGTACGGGCCCGGAGATCGTCCTCAAGGATCCGGGCCTGGGCCTGGAGATCCTTCAGCAGCCGTGTCCTGTCGAGCGAGGCCCCCGCCCCCTGTGTCTCCTCGGGCGTCACCGTCACAGCCGCACCTCTCATCCCGCTCACGGTCCCGCGATCACCGCGGATGCACCGATTTCCCTGCGAACCCCCCGGCCCGCCGTCCCATCCTGCCAGCCCCGCCGCACCGCGTTCGTTGAAACTGATGCGTACCGAGCCGTCCACCAGGCGCGACTCGGTATTTGTGCTGGTCAGACGGTTGGTGCCACACGCCAGCGGTCCGGCCATGCGGACCGGGACGGGCGCCACCCCACCGCCGTACGCGCCCTCGCCTACATGCCCCGCTCGTGCTCACGCACGTACGTGAAGCCCCGGGGCAGCTCGTGGGGCCCGGCCAGGCCGGCCCGCGCGTGATCTTCCCGGTAGGCGGCTGCCGCCTCCGGGCTCGCGTCCTTGCCGAGGTGGCCGATGCGCATCAGATGCCCCGCGACACGGTGGGCGCTCACGCCGTAGCCCGTGCTTGGGTCATCGCGAAGATCCTCGCGTTCTGCCACCCGGAGCACCGGGGCGTAGCAGAGCAGCGGAACCGGTGTCTCCCCGCGCCGCGCGGGATAGTGCAGCATGGCGGCCCGGTTGATGCTGCCCTGCTCCCACGTGAGGATCCGGCGGGAGAGAAGCCGCTCGATCGCCCCGTGGATCTTCTTCTCGGCCGGCCGCTCCGACGGTTGCGCGCGCTCGACGGTGTTTCGGACCAGTGCCTCCTGCGGAAGCAGCGCCCGGCCCTTCTCGTCCAGGTAACCGAGTTCGCGCAGCGCGATCAGGACGAGTTCCTCCACCCGGTCCACGCGGGCGTCGAACGCCGCGAGTTCACGGGTCATGATCCTCGGGTCGTACGCGTAGCGGACCACGGTGCCGCCGAAGACGACGGGCTCGTCCAGCGGGGTGTAGGCCAGGCGCAGCTTCCTCCAGGTGTCCCACCGCACCGACACGCGGGTGCCGGGCAGGACGAAGGACTGCCACGTCAGACCGGTCAGGACCGGCTCGGTGCCGTTGGCGTCGAGCCTGATGCCCTTCTGCTCGTCCAGGATCCTGATGCGGCGGCGCCCGCGCAGGAACGTGAGGTCGAGCGGCTCCTGGGGAGCGGCTCGGCCGGCCATCTCGGCCGGTACGGGGCACGTGCCGTGCAGGAGGTGCTCGGCACGCACGTGGAACTTCCACTCCACTGTGAGACCGGTGTTGACCACCGAGTGGGGCAGCCCGCTGTCGAGTTCCCCGACGACGACGCGTGCGAGGTCTTCCGCCTCCGGGGCCGGCGGCTGCGCGTCCGCGACCGGCTGCGGGGCCGACGCCTCCATGCGCCCGTAGCAGCCGTTGCAGTACAGGGCGTCACCCCGGGCGGCGACCAGCTTCGCCGTCTTCGTCTGATCGCAGCGCGCACAAGTGAAGGGCGCGACCGCCGCCAACCGCACCAGCTGCGTGTCGCCACGCGGCGGATACGTCTTCACGATCTTCTTGCCGAGGAGGCCCCCGCCCACCTTCATCACCATCGATCCCCCCGGATCTTCCGTCCTCCAGGTCTTCCCTCGGCAGCGGCAGACCGGGAGCACAGCACGAGTGGGACCCGGGGCGCCGTTCCGCGGAAGGAAAGGTGATCAGCGTAGATTTCCCCACTTGGCCGGGCAAGGTGTTCGGTCCGGATGGCACTCGGTGCCCGCGAACTCCGCGGGCGCCGGTACGATCCGCCGACCTCGGACGATCAAGCGGGTGACTCGGCCATGCGCAGGCTCTTCAGGAACAGCCCGTCCAGCACCTCCCACTCCGTCGCCCGGTCCACCACCTCCACGGTCCGGCCGTCCAGCGTCGGCGTGGCACGCGGATCCTCCGCCGGAAGCAGCAGCCACAGCCCGTGCGGGGCGTCGGCGGGGCGCCGTGCCGACTGCTGGAGCGAGGCCAGCAGCTCCCGGCCCCCGGCCTCCCAGTAGCGGGCGATCAGGCCGGCTTCATGGGCGAGCAGGACGGTGCGCGGGCCGGAGCGCTCCGCGAGGTCCACGAGCCGCTGCCGTACCCGCTCCGCCGCGAGCCGCGTGTACGAGGCGAGCGCCGCGCCGAGGGTGCCCGTCGCCGTGAACTTGGCGTCCGCCTTCAGCAGAGCCTGCCAGCGCACCGACTGCTCCTCGGCCAGCTCCTTCAGCGCGTCCAGGAACATGCCGTTCAGCGGCACGGTGATGGCGTCGAACCGCTCCGCCAGCGCATCGGCGACACCGGGCAGCTCCGCGCCCTTCAGCGTGAGCGCCAGGAAGCCCCCATGGCGACGGGCGTCCGCGAGCCGTGCCGACAGCACCTCCCTCGGGTCCCGGCCCTCGGCGATACGGCCCTGGGCGGCGGCATAGAGAGAACCGGTGCTGGTCAGCATCGAGGAGGACAGGTTCAGGCGACTGCCCGCACCCTCCTGCGCCCTGGGTACGAAACGGCGCCGGTCCTGGTCGTAGACCAAGGGGAAACCCGCCTCGACGAGCGCCTCGGCCAGCTCCACGTACGTCGTCCCGTCCAGCACGGACAGGCCGGGGAACCGCGCCCGGACCCGGGCCAGCAGGTCCGCCGTGGAGATGCCGGTCTCGGGGCGGACGCCCGCCGGGGCCTGCGAGATGCGCAGCGCCCGCTCCAGGCCGAGCGACAGCGGGAACAGTTCCAGCCGGGGGGAGAAGGCCACGCCTCCCGCCATGGAAGCGGCCAGCTCCACCAGTCGTGTGTCGGCGAGCGGAGCCATGCCGTCGGGCGCGGGCACGGCGCGCAGTTCCCGGAGCACGGTGGCGCGGCCGGGCAGGGGGTCGCGTCCGGCGAGGTCAGCCGCCTGCTCGCCCAGCAGGGTCGCGTAGTCGGCGAGTTCGGCCGGCGTGGGATCGTCGGCGCCCGGCTGGTCCTCCAACGCGATGACGACCCGGCCGCCGCGCCGCTGCACGGCGAAGCGGGGCGGTGCCTCGCCGGCGTCGGCGGGCTCGTCGTCCCGCTTGCGGATCTCCGTCTCCACCGCGGCCCGGACCACGGCCAGCGCCTTGGCCTGGGCCTCGGCCGGGTCACTGGTGCCCGCGCCGTGCCGGGCGCGCAGCTCCGACGCCAGTTCCTCCGCCGTCGACACACGATCCCGGTCGGTCAGAATCGCCACCAGCTCGTCGCGGACCCGGCGGAGCCAGGACAGCTCGGCCCATTGCTCGACCGCGGCCTGCTGGTTCTGCGAAACCGTCGGCTGGCTGATGCCCAGGGCCTTCGCGATCAGGCTCTGCGCAGGCCACGGCTCCAGTGCCTCCCCGACCTCCAGGACCCCCGGCAGCTGGAGGGTCGCACGCACCACGTCGGGGCGGGGCCGAGTGCGACGCTTGCCCTCGGGCGGCGTGAGACGCGCGGCCAGGGTGTCGACCGACTCGAGGACCTCTTCCGGAGCGTCCGGCTCCAGCGCCACCGGCCTCTTCACGGCGGCCTTCCGGCGCAGCGCCTGGGTCCACTGGCGGTGCCGGCGGTTCAGCTCCTTGCGGATCGCGTTGCCCGCGCCCCGCGCCCGGGAGATGTGGTGCGGGGGAATGTCCAGCAGCTGTTCGACGGTGTGGGCCTTGAGGCTCTCGGCGACCGACACCGCGCGCGGTGAGAGACCGGCAGCAGCCAGCGGAGTCTTCAGGGTGGCCGCCTCGGCGGCCTGCTCCCGGGCGTCCTCCAAGTCGTCCGCGCTCAGTCCGACCGTGGCCGGCGTCGTCGCCGGGCGGGCCGCGTCCGCCTTCCGGAAGACCTGCCGCCACGCTTCCTGGAGCTGCGGAAGGGTGTCGTACCGGTGCTCGACGTCCCGGTGCAGTGCCCGCTCGAAGAAGGCCTTCAGCCCTTCGCTCAGGGCCTGCGGGAAAAGCTCGGCCGACACGTGCAGACTCGCGTCCGCGACCATCCGCGGGTCACCCTGCCCGTCCCCCCACACCGGCCGCTCCCCGGAGGCCATCTCGTGCAGGGTGACCGCGGCGGCGTACCACTCGGCGTGATCGTCGTAGCGTGAGCGGCCGGCCCCGCCCAGGAACGGATCGAGGTACCCGCGGGTGCCCGCGTGCAGGTCGTGGTCCGGAGCGTCCGCCAGGGAGAAGTCGAACAGCATCAGCTGCCAGGAACCGTCGCTCCGCTTGAACAAGCCCAGGTTGTCCGGCTTGATGTCGCGGTGCCGCACCCCGCGCGCCGCCAGGGTGTCCAGCGCCTGGAACAGGTCGTTGCCGAACCGCTCCAACTGGTCGTAACCGAGCGGGCCCTGGTCCCGCAGCCGGGAGCCGAGGCTGACGGGCTCGCGGTCGTCCTCCCCCCGGAAGCCACCCGCGTACTCGATGTCGAGGACCGTGTGACCGGCCAGCTCGCGCGGTTCGGCGAGCAGCTTCACGATGTGACCGCCACCCACCTCCTTCAGCGCCTTGGCCTCCGCCAGCAGGCGCGCGTCCTTCTCCTGGTCGAGGGCGACCTTGAAGACCCTGAGGAGCTGCTCCCCGTCGTCGGTATCGGTGCGGCGCACCAGCAGTGCGCGGGCCGTGGCACCGGTGCCGAGTACACGGACCACCGTCCAGGTGCCGTCCAGCGGCTGCCCCGGCTGCACGGTCAGGGGATCGGCGACCGGCCCCCCGCCCGCGGAGGGCGCGGCCGCGTCCGCTTCCGCCGCGCCCAGCAGCTCCAGGAACTCGTCGACCGACGCCAGACGGTCCCGGACGTCTGCCGACGTGGCCCGGAAGACGAGGGTGTCCAGCGCCGCCGAGACGGAGTCGGAGACGGCATAGGGGTGCAGCCCGCCGTCGCTCTGTAGGCGTTCCAGCAGCGCGCTGCGCCGGTCCGCCGGCGGTCGGCCCGTGAGCAGCAGGTAGGTGAGGGCGCCGAGCCCGAAGACGTCGAGGTCCACCGGGTCGGCGAACTCCTGATCCGTCTCCGGCGCCAGATACACCTGCGCCGTGTCCGCGATCAGCCCCCCGTCCAGAGGGGTGTCTCCGAGCGAGCGGTGCAGCGTCGTCTCGAAGTCACGGGCCGCGGTCTGCCAGTCGGCGATCCGCAGTACCGGTTCACTGCCGTCGTCGCGTGCCGAGACATAGACCGAGCGCGCGGCCAGGGCCCGGTGGTAAAGGGACCGGTTGTGCGCGTACCGCACGGCCTCGGCGAGCTGCCGCACCAGATCGAGACGCTGTGCGGGGGTGAGACGACCGCCGTACGCGTCGAGGTAGGCGTCCAGCCGGAGATCCGACGCACGATGCCGGAAGAGGATCGCCGGGCCGCCCTGGTGCTCACGGATCTGCGCCGCCTGCACGATGCCCCGGTGATTGATGCCCTGCAGCACCTGGTACTCACGGCGCGCGGCCCGGTCCACCTTCGCGCGCTGCTCGTCCGAGGCGGCGGCACCTGCCAGGTATATACGGACCCGCCCACTCTCCTGGACCAGGCCGTCGTCCCGCACCGCCAGCCGGTCCTCCCAGCCGGGACCGGCGTCCAGAGCACGAGGTTCGAGCTTCCAGTCGTCCCCGAACCGCAGGTGCGCGGTGGAGTGGCTGACACCGACCTTCTGCATCAGCCGTTCCAGGCGCTGGCTGATCAACGGGGTGATGCGCCAGCTCTCCCGCTCCGGGGGGCGGCCCAGCAGATCGTCCCAGATTTTCGGCAGCCCGCTCGCGCCGTCGTTGCGGCCGTAGACCGAGGTCCGCTGGAACTCGTCCAGCTCGCTCACGAGACCCGGATCGTGCAGGAACACCGCCGGCTTGATGAACGGCACGTCCCGCACGTTCATGCCCAGCGCGCGGGCCGCCCGCTCCAGCTGCCCCTTCAGCTCCTTGGCTTTGAGGTCGGTCAAATAGAGGGGATTGCGCAGCGTGCGCACCCGGTCACCGTGGAACTGCCAAGTGTCACCGTGGTTCACCACCCTCCCGGGGTGGCCCTTCAGCTCCAGGAGATAGAGGCCGCCCGGAACGGCGATCAGTACATCGCACTCGTTGATCCGACCGGACGCCCCAGTGAACTGGAACGTCGCCCATGCCCGGAAAGGTTCCGTTTTCGGCATCAGCTCCCGGAGATGGTCCAGCCCCTCCTGCTCCCACTGGAATCCCGACCGCCGGGGCTGGAACCAGCACTCCCGGGGAGCGGGAGCTGTCGGCTTGGGAACAGCGGGCACCAAGCACCTCCGGAACGGCAGTAGTGAAGGAGGGGGACGGCACGACGACACGCCCCATGCCACCCCCTCGACGGCGAGGTCAGAATCCTATTTCGTTCCTCTGACATCGACTCCGATCCGGTTCGCGCGAGGAACAATCGGGTGTCCCGCGAAGGCACCGGCTGCGAGAAGGCACCCCGATGCCGGAGGCCGCCGGTGCGCGTCCCCTACTGCTCCAACGCGTCCAGCGCCCCGAGCTGCTGCATCAGCCCCAGCTGGTCGTGCTGCCACCAGATCTCGGCGATCTTGCCGTTGTCGGCGAACCGGAACAGCGCCAGCCCCGTCATGGCGACCCGCCTGCCGGTGGGCCCGATCCCCAGGAAGTCGCCCTTGTGCGTCGCGTTCCACGTCCACCGCGCGCAGGCCCGGTCGCCCTGGGCGATCACGTCCTCGACCGTGAACGCGAAGTCGAAGGCGCCGCGCCACATCCGGAACTCGGCGCGGGCGTTGTCCAGTCCGATGGTGTCCTGCGGGTTCACCGGGTCGTGGCTGTGGACGTCCTCGTCCAGCAGGTCGTTCAGCGGCGGCAGTTCGCCCGCGGTCGCGAGCGCCTCGAAGAACCGCCGGACGGTGTCCACCGCCGGGTTCTCGTCCCGTACGACGTCCAGATCGATGAACGTCGGCATCTCGTCGCACAGCGCGACCATCTCCCGGAAGATCCGGTCGGTCTCCGGGAGGTTCGAGTTCCGCATCGCGTCCTCGTACGACGGGAACTCCACCACCTCCACTACGTGCGACGCGTCGGAGCGGTCCGTGCCGACCACCGCGTGCGTCGCCGTCCGCTTCCCCTTGGTCTGCTCGACCCAGTCGTCGATGAGCCGGTTCATCTCGTCCAGCCGGCTCGTCCTGCACTCGATGAGCTGTACGAACGTCATGGCGCCGCCTCCGGGCCCCCCTGGTCCGGTACCGTCCCGCCCATTTTCCCACCGGGACGGCAGCGCCACCGCCGCTACTGCGGCCCGTACTTGCGCCCCGTCCGGGAGCTGATCCCGCCCAGCAGCCCGCGCGGGGCCACCTTCACCAGCCCCATCAGCGCCTTGTACCGGGGGTCGGGGATGGACAGGGTCTTGCCGCGCGCGAGATCGGCCAGGGCCGCCGCGACCAGCTTGTCGGCGTCCAGCCACATCCAGCCCGGGATGTTGTCCGTGCCCATCCCGGCACGCTGGTGGAACTCGGTGCGCACGAAGCCCGGGCACAGTGCCATCAGCCGGACCCCGGTGCCGGCCAGGTCCTTCGCCGCGCCCTGCGTGAACTGCACGACCCAGGCCTTGGACGCGCCGTACGTGCCGCGCGGGACGAACGCGGCCACCGAGGCGACGTTCACCACCCCGCCCCGGCCGCGCTCGCGCATCGCCGCGGCCGCCGCCGACGTCAGCCGGAGCACCGCCTCGCAGTGCACCTTGAGCATCCGCAGCTCGTCCGCCATCGTCACGTCCAGATAGCGGCCCTTGTTGCCGAAGCCGGCATTGTTGATCAGCAGGTCGACCGGGTTCTTCCGGTCGCCGAGCCGGTCGGCGACCGCCTCGATGCCCTTGTCCTCGGACAGGTCGGCGGTCAGCACCTCCACCTCGATGCCGTGCCGGTCGTGCAGTTCCGTCGCCTGCTCGCGCAGCCGCTTGGTGTCGCGGGCCACCAGGACGAGGTCGTGCCCGTCCGCCGCCAGCCGGCGCGCGAACGCGGCGCCGATCCCCGCGGTCGATCCCGTAATCAGAGAGGTTGTCATGGCCCAAGGGTAGTGACCGGGAACGGCGGCTTCCGCTGTCCGGCTCGCCCTGCCCGGCAGCCTCCTGACGGCGGCTCAGGCTCCGTGTTCCGCCACGTACGCCCGGGCCCGCGCCAGTGTCTCGGTGTGCAGCGCCTCGCCCGCCGCGAGCAGCCGGGGCAGCAGTTCCCGCTCGGTGGTGACCGCGCGGAACTGCATGGTCGCCGTCACCCCGTGGTCCGGCCGGTGCACGATCTCCACCGGATCGCCGGCCCGGATCTCGCCCGGCTCGATCACCCGGAGGTAGGCACCCGTTGCGCCCTTCTGTGTGAACCTCCTGACCCAGCCGCGCTCGCCCAGATGGCCCTGGAACGTGTTGCACGGGATGCGGCCCGCGGTCACCTCCAGCACCACCTCGGAACCGATCCGCCAGCGCTCCCCGATCAGGGCCCCGGAGACGTCGAGACCGTCCGTCGTCAGGTTCTCGCCGAAACAACCATTGGCCAACGATCGGCCGAGTTCGCGCTCCCACACGTCGAGGTCCTCGCGGGCGTACGCGTACACCGCCTGGTCGTTCCCGCCGTGGTGGCGCGTGTGGCACACCGCATCCCCGGCGAGCCCGCTCGCGCCGATTCCCTTGGGCCCCGGCGCCGCCACCCGCACGGGCCCGTCGGCCGGGCGCTTGTCGATGCCGGTCAGACCCTCCGGCTGGCTCGTGTAGGCGACCTGCCGGGGGCTGCCCAGATTGACGGAGAGAAGCTTCATGTCCCGCACGGTAAGTGATCGGGACCCAAAGTGTCGACGCATTATCGGGTGCCGCATCCAAGGCTCCCTTATGCTCAAGAGGTGATCGAGGCCCGTCATCTCCGCGTCCTGCGCGCCGTCGCCACCAGCGGCTCCTTCTCCGCCGCGGCGCGCCAGCTGGGCTGCACCCAGCCGGCCGTCAGCCAGCAGATGAAGGCCCTGGAAGCCTCGGTCGGCACCCCGCTGCTGGTCCGCACCGGGCGCGAGATGCGCCTCACGCAGGCCGGCGAGGCCCTCGTCCGGCACGCCTCCGGCATCCTCGCGGGGCTCACCGCCGCCGAGGAGGAGGTCGCCGCCATCGCCGGGCTGCGCGCGGGCCGGGTCCGGCTGGTCTCCTTCCCCAGCGGCAGCTCCACGCTGGTCCCCACCGCCCTGGCCGCCCTGCGCGCCGCCCACCCCGGCACCCGGGTCTCCCTGGAGGAGGCCGAGCCCCCGCGGTCCGTCGAACTGCTGCGCGAGGGCGACTGCGACCTGGCCCTGGCCTTCCGCTACGAGGGCGCGGCGGTCGCCGAGGAGTGGGACGACCTCGTCGTACGCCCGCTGCTCACGGACCGTCTGGTCGCCCTGGTGCCCGAACGGCACCGGCTCGCGCGCGCGGAGGCCGTCGCGATCGGCGAGCTGGCCCAGGAGCCCTGGATCGCGGGCTGCCCGCGCTGCCGCGGCCAGCTGATCGAGGTGTGCGAGGGGGCCGGTTTCACCCCGCGCATCGACTTCGCCACCGACGACTACCCGGCCGTGGTCGGCCTGGTCGGCGCGGGCCTCGGCGTGGCCGTACTGCCCCAGCTGGCCGTGGAGTCGGTACGGCCCCGGGGCGTGCGCACGGTACGGCTGGAACCGGCGGTACGGCGGGAGATCGTCGCCCTCACCCTGCCGGACCTGGCACAGGTGCCGGCGGTGTCGGCGACGCTGGAGCAACTGGCCCGGGCGGCGCGTCCGGCCGTGCGCGGCTAGGGGCTGCCGCGGGGCGCGGCCGAGGGCTGCCGCGGAGTGCGGCGAGGGGCTGCTGCGGGCGTGGGGTCACGCGGAGCGAGGCACGGGCACGCGCGCGCGTGCCCGGTCATGGTTCCAATGGGTGAAGAAACGTTCCTTCAGTGATCCGAGGCGGTGTCCCCGCTGGTGGTCGACGCCGCCACCAGGCGGTTGCGCGCCCGCCCCATCAACTCCTCACGCTCGTCCTCGGTCAGTCCGCCCCAGACTCCGTACGGCTCGCGCACCGCGAGCGCGTGCGCCGCGCACTCCGCACGGACCGGGCACCTCATGCAGACCTCCTTGGCCGAGTTCTCGCGAGCGCTCCGAGCCGCCCCGCGCTCGCCCTCCGGGTGGAAGAAGAGCGAGCTGTCCACCCCGCGGCAGGCAGCCAGCAGCTGCCAGTCCCACAGGTCCGCGTTCGGTCCGGGAAGGCGGGAGAAATCTGCCATTACGTGACCCCTTGTCGCCGTTCTGGGCGGATACGGTGCCAACGACCGTACATCTCCGGTCTAAGGAGATGAAAATATGACTCATTGCGAATCTAGCCCCGGACACTGCGAAACGGGAAGAAAAGGTGCCAAATGGGGCATAGGTTGTGATGAAAACTTGTGGGTCCGTCGGGCATGTCTGCACCGTGTCGACCCCCTCACGTAGAGTGCCGAAGACGGCACGCGGCCCCGTAACTCTTTCGAGTGACCGTCGTTGAGAGTGCGGAGGCGGTTGAAAACACAAGCGCTCGGGCAGGCGTCCGAGACGGTCGACCGCACAGGTGACGATTCCGTACCAGCCTGGAGGCTCAAGGTGACGCGCATCAGCTGCGGAGGGCGGTCATGACATCCGTCCTCGTCTGCGACGACTCCCCGCTTGCCCGAGAAGCGCTGCGCCGCGCGGTCGCGACCGTGCCCGGTGTCGAGCGCGTGACGACGGCGGCCAACGGCGAGGAAGTCCTCCGCCGCTGGGGCGCCGACCGCTCCGACCTCATCCTGATGGACGTGCGCATGCCCGGCCTGGGCGGCGTCGAGACCGTGCGCCGGCTGCTGTCGGCCGACCCCGGCGCACGCATCATCATGCTCACCGTCGCCGAGGACCTCGACGGCGTGGCCCTCGCGGTCGCCGCCGGCGCGCGTGGCTACCTGCACAAGGACGCCTCGCGCGCGGAGCTGCGCGCCACGGTGACGCAGGCCCTCGCCGACCCGACCTGGCGGCTCGCCCCGCGCCGCCTGCGCTCGGCCGAGATGGGCGCCGCGCCCACGCTCACCGCGCGCGAGATCCAGGTCCTGGAGGGCATGAGCCACGGCCGCTCGAACGCCGAGATCGGCCGTGAGCTGTTCCTCTCCGAGGACACCGTCAAGACGCACGCCCGGCGCCTGTTCAAGAAGCTCGGCGCGTCGGACCGGGCCCACGCGGTGGCCCTCGGCTTCCGCTGGGGACTGGTCCGGTAACCGGTGCGAGGCCCTGCGGGCCGCCCGGCGCCGGTCACTCTCCGGTACGGCTCCTGCGCACGGCATCCGCACGGACGGGCGACCGGCTTCCCGGTGACCGACCCGCGGGCGGGTGTCCGGCCGGTGGCCGGCTCGCCTGGGGGCGTCCGGCTGATGCTCGGTTCACCGGTGTCCGGCTCGCTGGCGGGTGTCCGGGCGGTGGCCGGTCTGTTGGCGGGTGGTTCGCTGAGGTGTGACGTGCCGGCGGGTGCTGTACCGGTGTCCGGCTCGCTGACGGGTGTCCGGGCGGTGGCCGGTCTGTTGGCGGGTGGTTCGCTGAGGTGTGACGTGCCGGCGGGTGATGTACCGGTGTCCGGCTCGCTGACGGGTGTCCGGGCGGTGGCCGGTCTGTTGGCGGGTGGTTCGCTGAGGTGTGACGTGCCGGCGGGTGATGTACC
>NZ_JBEYXJ010000008.1:108463-131727 GCF_040645015.1 Streptomyces sp. NPDC046881
TACCCGGTGTCCGGCTCGCTGACGGGTGTCCGGGCGGCAGGTGGCTCGTCGGCAGGTGGCTCGTCGGCGGTTGGTTCGGGCGAGGTCGGCTCGGTCCGGGTTGGCTCGGGCGCGGACGGCTCGTCGGCGGCCCGGCTCGGTCGGGCCGGTCCGGCGGATCGGTGGACCGGCGGCCCGGTGCTGCCGGGTGGCGCCGTCGCGGATGCCCGGAGCGGCCCGGACGTGCCGTACGCCCTTCGGGCCGGTGCGCTCGCCGGCTCCCCTCGGGCGCTCCGGCGCTCCCCGGTCCGCTGTGCGCTTCCCTCCGACGCTCGTACGGTCCGAAGCGGCGCCCGGGCGGGCGGTCGCGGCGCCCGGACCGGTGGTGGCGGGCGGTGGCCGACAGGGGCGCCGTGCTCGCGCCGTGACCGGGTCGCGCCTTGATAGGGGCGCGTGAGGCGGCGGCGTCGCGTGCGGCGGGACCGGCAGGCCCCTGCGTCGGCGCCCGGTCGGCACGGACGCACCACATCGCCGTACCCGCCGGTCTGCGAGCACCCCGGACCGGCGCTCCGGAGGTACGCCCCGCGAAGCGGCGCCCACCGGCGCACAACACGCCCCCGCACGGTACGCGAGTGCGCCGGCGCACTACACCGCCGAACCCCCTGGAGGGTCCTGTGCAAGGCGGCCCGCCGGACGCGCGCTGCTCGTTTCGGCGCGGATGCCGCATCCTTGAGTTGTGGAGTCTCTCGGGGACGAGTCGGTCGAGCGGAAGGGGAGGGCGCAGGGAATGAGTGCCGGCGCACCTGCTCATAACGCTTCGGTGCACAACCACGAGCACGATGCGACGGACCGGACGGCCTCAGGGCACCATGGACCGATGCGCGACGACGAGGCGGGCACGGCCCATGGGGCGTTCGGTGCGCTCGTGCATCGTGCCGTCGACGGGGACGAGCAGGCCACGCACGATCTGCTCGCCCATGTCCACCCGCTGGCGTTGCGCTACTGCCGCACCCGGTTGTCCCGGCTCCCCGGCGACGCGCGCCACTTCGTGGAGGACCTCGCCCAGGAGGTCTGCGTGGCGGTCCTCCTCGCCCTGCCCCGCTACCGCGACACCGGCCGCCCCTTCGAGGCGTTCGTCTTCGCCATCGCCTCCCACAAGGTCGCCGACCTCCAGCGCGCGGCGATGCGCCACCCCGGGTCGACCGCGGTGCCGTCCGACGAGATGCCCGAGCGGCCCGACGACTCCCTCGGCCCCGAGGAGCGCGCGCTGCTCAGCAGCGATGCCGAGTGGGCCAAGAAACTGCTGGCCAACCTGCCCGAGAACCAGCGCGAGCTGCTCCTGCTGCGCATCGCGGTGGGCTTGACCGCGGAGGAGACCGGGCAGATGTTGGGAATGTCACCCGGCGCGGTCCGCGTGGCCCAGCACCGGGCCCTGAGCCGCCTCAGGGCGCTCGCCGAACAGTAATCCCCCCTGCGGAGAGCCTCGTAGCTCCCTCGCTGAACAGGTACGCCGCCCGTTCCGTACGAACATACGAAGCCCGAGGCGACCCCGTACCGTGGAATTTGCTAGCGACGCTTCCCGTTAGCATGGACATCCGCACCGATCAAGGCCATTTGGGGAAGGTGTCATGACTGCCAACGTCGACGGAGTGCCCGGTAAATTCGCGACACTCGGGCTGACCTACGACGACGTGCTGCTGCTGCCGGGCCCGTCGGACATGGCACCCGACGAGATCGACACCGCCTCGTACGTCTCCAAGAACGTGCGGGTCAACATCCCGCTGCTGTCCGCCGCCATGGACAAGGTGACCGAGTCCCGCATGGCGATCGCGATGGCCCGCCAGGGCGGCGTCGGCGTCCTGCACCGCAACCTCTCCATCGAGGACCAGGCCAACCAGGTCGACCTGGTGAAGCGCTCCGAGTCCGGCATGGTCACCGACCCGATCACCATCCACCCGGAGGCCACGCTCGCCGAGGCCGACGCGCTGTGCGCCAAGTTCCGCATCAGCGGCGTCCCGGTGACCGACGGCGACAAGAAGCTGCTCGGCATCGTCACCAACCGGGACATGGCCTTCGAGAGCGACCGCAGCCGCCGCGTGCACGAGGTCATGACCCCGATGCCGCTGGTCACCGGAAAGGTCGGCATCTCCGGCCCGGAGGCCATGGAGCTGCTGCGCAAGCACAAGATCGAGAAGCTGCCGCTGGTCGACGACGAGGGCGTCCTCAAGGGCCTGATCACGGTCAAGGACTTCGTCAAGGCGGAGAAGTACCCGAACGCCGCCAAGGACGCCGAGGGCCGCCTGCTGGTCGGCGCCGCGGTCGGTGTCGCCGGTGACGCCTTCGAGCGCGCCCAGGCCCTGATCGAGGCGGGCGTCGACTTCATCGTCGTGGACACCGCGCACGGCCACTCCCGCCTGGTCGGCGACATGATCGCCAAGATCAAGTCGAACTCCTCCGGCGTCGACGTCATCGGCGGCAACGTCGCCACCCGCGACGGCGCGCAGGCGCTGGTCGACGCGGGCGCCGACGGCATCAAGGTCGGTGTCGGACCGGGCTCCATCTGCACGACCCGTGTGGTCGCCGGCGTCGGCGTCCCCCAGGTCACCGCGATCTACGAGGCCGCGCTCGCCGCGAAGGACGCCGGTGTCCCGGTCATCGGCGACGGTGGCCTGCAGTACTCCGGCGACATCGCCAAGGCCCTGGTCGCGGGCGCCGACACGGTGATGCTCGGCTCGCTGCTCGCGGGCTGCGAGGAGTCCCCGGGCGAGCTGCTGTTCATCAACGGCAAGCAGTTCAAGTCGTACCGCGGCATGGGCTCGCTCGGCGCCATGCAGTCCCGCGGCGACCGCAGGTCGTTCTCCAAGGACCGCTACTTCCAGGAGGGCGTCGCCTCCGACGAGCAGCTGATCCCCGAGGGCATCGAGGGCCAGGTGCCCTACCGCGGCCCGCTGTCCTCCGTCGTCCACCAGCTGGTCGGCGGTCTGCGCCAGTCGATGTTCTACGTCGGCGGCCGGACGGTCCCCGAGCTGCAGGCGGGCGGCCGGTTCGTGCGGATCACCTCGGCGGGTCTGAAGGAGAGCCACCCGCACGACATCCAGATGACGGTCGAGGCGCCGAACTACAGCAGCAAGCGGTAGCTCCCAGGCGGCACGCGCGGGCCTGCACGCGCGCGCGTGCAGCCGGTGAAAGGGCGGTCCCGGACCATCCGGGGCCGCCCTTGTCGTACCCGTCGGCGATACTGGAAGGCGCTGCAACGCATAGGGAAAGGCCACCAACGTGACTGAGATCGAGATCGGGCGCGGCAAGCGCGGCCGCCGGGCGTACGCCTTCGACGACATCGCCGTCGTCCCCAGCCGCCGTACGCGGGACCCGAAGGAGGTCTCGATCGCCTGGCAGATCGACGCCTACCGCTTCGAGCTGCCCTTCCTGGCCGCCCCCATGGACTCCGTGGTCTCCCCGGCCACCGCGATCCGCATCGGCGAGCTGGGCGGCCTGGGCGTGCTCAACCTCGAAGGCCTGTGGACGCGGCACGAGGACCCGCAGCCGCTGCTGGACGAGATCGCCGAGCTGCCCGCCGAGCAGGCGACCCGCCGCCTCCAGGAGATCTACGCGGCACCGATCAAGGAGGAGCTGATCGGCGCCCGCATCAAGGAGGTCCGCGACTCCGGCGTGGTCACCGCCGCGGCGCTCTCCCCGCAGCGCACCGCCCAGTTCTCCAAGGCGGTCGTGGACGCGGGCGTGGACATCTTCGTCATCCGCGGTACGACGGTCTCGGCGGAGCACGTGTCGTCCTCGCACGAGCCGCTGAACCTGAAGCAGTTCATCTACGAGCTGGACGTCCCGGTGATCGTCGGCGGCTGCGCCACCTACACCGCCGCCCTGCACCTGATGCGCACCGGCGCGGCCGGCGTCCTGGTCGGCTTCGGCGGCGGCGCCGCGCACACCACGCGCAACGTCCTCGGCATCCAGGTCCCGATGGCCACGGCCGTCGCCGACGTGGCCGCGGCCCGCCGGGACTACATGGACGAGTCCGGCGGCCGGTACGTGCACGTGATCGCCGACGGCGGCGTCGGCTGGTCCGGCGACCTGCCCAAGGCCATTGCCTGCGGCGCCGACGCGGTCATGATGGGCTCCCCGCTGGCCCGGGGCACGGACGCGCCCGGCAAGGGCCACCACTGGGGCATGGAGGCGGTGAACGAGGAGCTGCCGCGCGGCCAGAAGGTCGACCTCGGCACGGTCGGCACGATCGAGGAGATCCTCACCGGCCCGTCCCACACCCCGGACGGCTCGATGAACTTCTTCGGCGCCCTGCGCCGCGCCATGGCCACCACCGGCTACAGCGAGCTGAAGGAGTTCCAGCGCGTCGAGGTGACGGTCGCGGACAGCCAGCACCGCCGCTGACCACCGACACGGTCCCACGGCACCGGAAGGGCCGGCCGTCCCGAGGGATGACCGGCCCTTCCGCGTGCCGGCTTCGGCTCGGCCCCTTCACAACCGATGCGCCGCCCCCGTGGGCGTGGCCCCCCGGGTGTCCAGCAGGAGCTGGGCCTTCACCGACAGGCCCTGCAGGTCGTACGTGCGGTGCTGCTGGAGCAGGATCGTGAGGTCGGCGTCGGCGGCGGCCTCGTACAGGGAGTCCGCGCGGGGCACCGGGCGGTCCAGGACGCTCCACGCGGGCACGTACGGGTCGTGGTAGCTCACGGCCGCGCCCAGCCCCATCAGCCGTACAGCGATCTCCTGGGCCGGGGTGCCCTGCAGGTCGGCGAGGTCGGGCTTGTAGGTGACGCCGAGCAGCAGCACGCGCGCCCCGCGCGCGGACTTGCCGTGTTCGTTCAGGAGCGTGGCCGCGCGCTGGACGACGTACCGGGGCATCCGGTTGTTGACCTGCTGGGCCAGCTCGACCATGCGCAGGGTGCGGGTCGCGTGCCCGGTGAGGTCCTGGGCCGCGCCGTGCCCGCCGACGCCGGGGCCCGGCCGGAACGCCTGGAAACCGAACGGCTTGGTCTCCGCGCAGCGGATGACGTCCCACAGGTCCACGCCCAGCTCGTGGCAGAGGACGGCCATCTCGTTGACGAGCGCGATGTTCACGTGCCGGTAGTTGGTCTCCAGCAGCTGCACGGTCTCCGCCTCGCGCAGCCCGCGCGCGCGGACGACCTTGTCGGTGAGCCGGCCGTAGAAGGTGGCGGCCGACTCGGTGCAGGCGGGGGTGAGGCCGCCGATCACCTTGGGGGTGCCGACGGGCGTGTGGTCCCGGTTGCCGGGGTCGACCCGGCTGGGGGAGTAGGCGAGGTGGAAGTCGCGGCCGGCGCGCAGCCCCGAGCCCTTCTCCAGCAGCGGGCGCAGGAACTCCTCCGTCGTCCCGGGGAGCACCGGCGACTCCAGGATGACCGTGGTGTGCGGGCGGAGCCGCGCCGCGAGGGTGCGGGCCGCCGCCTCGACCTGGCCGAGGTCGAGCGCGCCGTCGGCTCCGCGCGGGGTGGGCGCGCAGATCACCGCGGTGCGCACCCGGCCGAGCTGGGCCGGGTCGCTCAGCGGCCGGAAGCCGGCCGAGTGCATCCGGCGCAGCTCCGCCGGGCTGAGTGAGCCGGCCTCGGGGCCGGTGGCATAGCCGACGGTGGAGACGCCGGCGGCGACGGCGGCCTGGGCGAGCGGCAAGCCGTAGGGACCGAGTCCGATGACGGCGAGGTCTGCGGGCATGGCGTGAGCCGTCCTTCCCAGTAGCCGAAGCGGGACAGGTGCGCAACCGCTGTGGACAGGATGAGCGAGTGCACTGCCAGACTAGGTACACATATGACCGTTATGTGTGATTGTGTTTGTGTGTCTTCCCAGGGTTGTGCGTGAGTTGTCCACAGGTTGGGAGCCCGTGGTGGCTGACACCGGACAACCCGGTCAGAATTTGGGCATGAGGAGGGGATGAACGGGGCTTCGCCCTCCGGGTGCGGCCGACGCGAGCGAGTGTGCGACAGCGGGAGGCAGCGGTGAGGACAGCGACTCTGGGGCCGGCGCAGCGCGCCGAGGCACTGGCGGCGATGGCGGAGCGCGAGCTGGACGTGCTGGTGGTCGGCGGCGGAGTGGTGGGAGCCGGCACCGCGCTGGACGCCGTCACCCGCGGCCTGTCCACCGGCCTCGTCGAGGCCCGCGACTGGGCGTCCGGCACCTCCAGCCGGTCCAGCAAACTGATTCACGGCGGCCTGCGCTACCTGGAGATGCTCGACTTCGCCCTGGTCCGCGAGGCCCTCAAGGAGCGCGGCCTGCTGCTGGAGCGCCTCGCCCCGCACCTGGTCAAGCCGGTCCCGTTCCTCTACCCGCTCCAGCACAGGGGCTGGGAGCGGCTCTACGCCGGCTCGGGCGTCGCGCTGTACGACGCGATGTCGATGGCCCGCGGCCACGGCAGGGGCCTGCCCGTGCACCGGCACCTGACCCGCCGTCACGCCCTGCGCGTGGCCCCCTGCCTGAAGAAGGACGCCCTGGTCGGCGCCCTGCAGTACTACGACGCCCAGATGGACGACGCCCGCTTCGTGGCCACCCTGGTGCGCACGGCGGCGTCCTACGGTGCGAAGGTGGCCAACCGCGCGCGCGTGACCGGTTTCCTGCGCGAGGGCGAGCGGGTCGTCGGCGCCCGCGTGCAGGACGTGGAGGGGGGCGGGGAGTACGAGATCCGCGCCCAGCAGGTCGTCAACGCCACCGGCGTGTGGACCGACGACACCCAGGCCATGGTCGGCGAGCGCGGTCAGTTCCACGTCCGCGCCTCCAAGGGCATCCACCTGGTCGTGCCCAAGGACCGCATCCACTCCACCACCGGCCTCATCCTGCGCACCGAGAAGTCCGTCCTGTTCGTCATCCCCTGGGGCCGGCACTGGATCGTCGGCACCACCGACACCGAATGGGACCTGGACAAGGCCCACCCGGCCGCGTCCAGCGCCGACATCGACTATCTGCTGGACCACGTCAACTCGGTGCTCGCCGTGCCGCTCGGCCGCGACGACGTCCAGGGGGTGTACGCCGGGCTGCGCCCGCTGCTGGCCGGCGAGTCCGACGCCACCAGCAAGCTGTCGCGCGAGCACACGGTGGCCCATCCGGCGCCGGGGCTGGTGGTCGTGGCGGGCGGCAAGTACACGACCTACCGGGTGATGGCCAAGGACGCCGTGGACGAGGCGGTGCACGGCCTCGACATGCGCGTCGCCGACTGCGTGACCGAGGAGACCCCGCTGATCGGCGCGGAGGGCTACCAGGCGCTGTGGAACGCGCGCGCACGCATAGCCGCCCGCACCGGACTGCACGTGGTCCGCGTGGAACACCTGCTGAACCGGTACGGCTCCCTGGCCGAGGAGGTCCTGGACCTCATCACCGCCGACCCCGCGCTCGGCGAGCCGCTGCACGCCGCCGACGACTATCTGCGCGCCGAGGTGGTGTACGCCGCCTCGCACGAGGGCGCCCGGCACCTGGACGACGTCCTCACCCGCCGCACCCGCATCTCCATCGAGACCTTCGACCGCGGCACCCGCAGCGCCCGCGAGGCGGCCGAGCTGATGGCACCGGTCCTCGGCTGGGACAAGGGTCAGATCGAGCGCGAGGTCGAGCACTACGAGAAGCGGGTGGAGGCCGAGCGCGAGTCCCAGCTCCAACCGGACGACCAGACGGCGGACGCGGCGCGGCTGGGAGCCCCGGACATCGTCCCGCTGTGAACCCCGGCCGCCGCCGGTTTCCGTCCCTCGGTCCCGCCGTGGCCGGCCGGCCCTGCGGTTCCGGCCCCGCCGTCCCGGCTCCGCCGGTCCCCGGGGTTCGGCCGCGCCACATGTCCGCCGACCGCCGGTGCACGGAGCCGGACCCGCCGTGAGGTTCACCCGGACGAGTGACGCGGGGCGGGATCTCCGCCGGGATCCCGGCCGTTCTACCGGGTGCGAGGGCAGAACTCGGCGGCGAGCAGGGCCGGTTCGAGGCGGGGACCTGCGATCGCGTCCGTGTTCACCCGGAAGGTGAGGACACGGCGGCCGTCGGCGGTGGCTGCGCTGCGCACGTAGCTCCCGGATATCCGGCCGTTGTGCCCCCACACGGTGGTGCCGCACGGCAGCTTCACCGGAAACAGCCCCATGCCGTACGAGCCGTGTGCGGCACGGGTGTCGAGCATCTCGCGCAGCCGGCGCGAGGGCAGCAGCCGGCCGCCGAGCAGGGCCGCGTAGAAGCGGTCGAGGTCGGCCAGCGTGGTCACCAGCTCACCCGCCGCGCCGGCCACGCGCGGGTCGAGCTCGGTGACGTCGGAGCCGTCGGCCGCGTAGGCACGGCCGTGCGGCGCGGGCAGCGACCTGCGGGACCCGGGAAAGGAGGTACCCGTCAGACCCAGCGGAGCGATGACGCGGCGCTCGGCCTCGGCGGCGTAGGAGCGACCGGTGACCTGGCGGACGACCAGGCCGAGCAGGACGTAGTTGGTGCTGGAGTACAAGTAGCGGCCCGGACGGGCCGGAGGGAGGGAGAGCGCGATGCGTACCGCCTGAAGCGCGGTCAGCGGCACGGTGCCACCGGTGGCTTCGGTGAAGTCGGCCAGCCCGCTGGTGTGGCTGAGCAGGGCCCGCAGGGTGATGCGCCGGCCGTCGGTGCCGCGCCCGCGCAGCAGTCCCGGCAGGTGCTGCTCCACGGTGTCGGACAGGGAGAGCCGGTGCTCCGCGGCCAGCTGGAGCACGACCGTCGCGACGAAGGTCTTGGTGATGCTGCCGGCCCGGAAACGGTCGGCACGGGCGATGCCCCGCCCGGCGGCCGCGTAGCGCAGGCGCACCCCGTCCGTGCCGGCGTCCCGGACCAGCAGGGCCGCGGCGGGCGCCCCGCCGTCGTGGACGAAGAAGGGCAGGACCGAGTCCGTGGCGGCGGCCGGCGCGGCGTCCTGGGAGGCGGCCGGGGCGAGCAGCAGTGCCAGACACACCGGTATGGACAGGACTGTCCGAAGCGTCGGCATCCCGGTTCCTCCCTTCTTACGACCCATCATCCCGGTAAGCGGAACTGCCGATTCAGGGGTGTTCCGGGGCCGCGGCGGGCGGGCAGGGGGCAGTGGCACCCTGGGCGTCGGGCACTTGTCGGGTGAGAGACAATGGAGGCTCTGTCAGGGCGGGTTGTATGAGGGGACGCATGTCGGAGGCGGAGCGGGCGGGTACATCTCGTCAGGAGACTCGTCAGGACAAGAGCGAGCGGCGTCTCCTCGCCGGGCGGTACCGGCTGGGAGACGTGCTGGGCCGGGGCGGTATGGGCACGGTCTGGCGTGCCGAGGACGAGACCCTGGGCCGGACGGTCGCCGTCAAGGAACTGCGGTTCCCGTCGAACATCGACGAGGAGGAGAAGCGGCGCCTGATCACGCGCACCCTGCGCGAGGCCAAGGCGATCGCCCGGATCCGCAACAACAGCGCGGTGACGGTCTTCGACGTGGTCGACGAGGACGACCGGCCGTGGATCGTCATGGAGCTGGTCGAGGGCAAGTCCCTGGCCGAGGTCATCCGCGAGGACGGCGTGCTGGAGCCGAGGCGTGCCGCCGAGGTGGGTCTCGCCATCCTCGACGTGCTGCGCTCCGCGCACCGGGAGGGCATCCTGCACCGGGACGTGAAGCCGTCCAACGTGCTCATCGCCGAGGACGGCCGGGTCGTGCTCACCGACTTCGGCATCGCACAGGTCGAGGGCGACCCGTCCATCACCTCCACCGGCATGCTCGTCGGCGCCCCCTCCTACATCTCGCCGGAGCGGGCCCGCGGCCACAAGCCGGGCCCGGCGGCCGACCTCTGGTCGCTCGGCGGTCTGCTGTACGCGGCGGTCGAGGGCACGCCGCCCTACGACAAGGGCTCGGCGATCGCCACGCTCACCGCGGTGATGACCGAGCCGCTGGAGGAGCCGAAGAACGCGGGACCGCTCCGGGACGTCATCTACGGCCTGCTGACGAAGGATCCGGCCAAGCGGCTCGACGACGCCGGGGCCCGGGCCATGCTCAACGCGGTGATACGCGCGCCCGAGCCGGAGCCGCTGGACGCCACGCGGGTGGTTCCGCTGCCGGTGCAGCCCGGCGGCCCGGAGGGCAGGCGGGGCGAGGAGCCCGGGGAGAAGCTGCGCGGCGCGCTGCGGTCGGTCCGCAAGGCGGCCGGGGTGGCCACCGGCGCGGCGTCGGCGCGGACGAAGAGCGGCAGCGAGCCGGCCGCCCCGGGTGCGGGCGGCACGACGGGCGCCGGGGGCGCGGTCTCCGGTGGGACGCGGCCCGGTGCGCCCGGTGCGCCCGGTGTCCCCGGTGCGCGGCCCAGGGGACCGGTGTCCGGCGCCGCCGGTGCTCCGAACTCCGCCGCGAAGAGGACCGGTTCCGGCTGGCCCGTGGTGCCGCCGCCGGACCTGGACCTGCCGCCGCGGCCGGTGCCGAGGGCGCCGCTGACCGACGTGGTGCCCCGGCGCACGCTGATCGTCATCGCCGTGATCGTCGCCCTCGCGGTGCTCGGGACCGTGCTGGCCATCGCCCTGAGCGGCGATGACGGCAAGGGCGACAAGAGCGGGGCCAAGGCCGTGACCAGCGCCAGCGCGTCCGCCAAGCGGGACAAGGGCACCGGGAGCGGCACGGACACCGGCAAGCGGACGGACGGGGCGAGTTCGGCGACCGCCGGCAACGGTTCGGGCTCGGACGACCCGGCGGAGACCGAGGCGAGCCGGTCCGCCGAAGGCTCCGACTCCGACGCGTCCGGCGACTCCGGGTCGAAGGACGGCGGGAGCGCCCCGGTGGTCTCGACCCGCAAGGGCGGCCAGGGCTACTCGATCGGACTGCCCAAGGGGTGGAAGTTCCGGACCACCGGGGGCGCCGGCGACCGCTACACCGGGCCCGACGGGCAGAAGCTGCTCGTCGCCTGGACCGGCACGCCCAAAGGCGACCCGGTGGCGGACTGGAGGAACCAGGAGCGCTACATGGTGCGCTCCCAGTACCACCGGATCCGCATCGAGGAGGTGGACTACCGCGGCTGGAACACCGCCGACTGGGAGTTCACCTACGTCGAGGACGGCACCGGATACCGCACGATCGACCGGGGCTTCGTGGTGAACGACCACCTCGGTTACGCGCTGATGTACACCGCGAAGGACGCCGACTGGCACGGCGATCTGCGCAAGGACACCTGGAAGACGTTGACGAAATCCTTCGCCCCCAAGTCATAGGGGCCGTACGCCGGTTTGCTGCGTGAGAATCCGTCATCCTCTCAATGCGGGTTGCCTGCGGCACGTATCGTGAAGGGTCGCGGACCGTACGCAGCCGCATGCGTGTGCGAAACGGACCGTGAGGCGATCGGGTATGACCAACCGGGCGGCCGGGGGAGGCGCAGTGGACGACTACGCGGGTCGGGTGCTCGCCGACCGCTACCGCCTGCCACTGCCGCCGTCCGACGAGTACGAACTCACCGAGACCCGCGCCTTCGACACCTACAGCGGTCAGGAAGTCATCGTCCGGCAGGTGCCGTTGCCGGAGGTCGTCGAGGCCGAGGTGCTCGACGCGGAGGGGCTGCCCGAGGGGTTCACCGCACGGCAGCGCGGCCGCCGGGCGCCCGACGCCAGGGCTGCCACCCGGCAGCCGACCGATCCGGCGGTGCGGCGCGCCGTCGAGGCCGCGCAGGCCGCGGCCGGCATCCCCGACCATCCGCGCCTGGACCAGGTCTTCGACGTGTTCGCCGAGGGCGGCTCGCTGTGGATCGTCAGCGAGCTGGTGGCCGCGCGTCCGCTGGCCGCACTGCTCGCCCAGCAGCCGCTGTCGCCGTACCGGGCGGCCGAGGTCGCCTCCGACGTGCTCATGGCGCTCCGGGTGCTGCACGCCCACGGTTGGGTGCACCGCAACATCACCGCCCGTACCGTCCTGGTCTGCGACGACGGCCGTGTGATGCTCACCGGTCTGGCGGCCGGCGCGGCGGAGGAGGCGCTGTGCGGGTACGACCCGGTGCCGGCGCCCGAGGACCCGGACGGCGGCGGTGAGCCGGACTCCGCCGACGGCCCCGTCGGCTTCGGTCCCGGCCCAGCGGTCACCGGAGTACCCGGCGACCCGGCCGCGGACCTCGATCCCGAGGCCGCGCGGCGGGCAGCGATCCAGGCGCGGGCGGCCGGCGGGCTCCCGGCGCCGGACACGAACGGGCTGTCCGGTCCGCCGGGGCAGCCGGCCCTGGAGAGCGGCGCCGACGTCCGGGCCGCCCGGGCCGGGGCCATCGCCGCGTACCGCGCGGGCGCCCGCGCCGCCGCCCGGGTGCACGAGGCCCAGCAGGGCGAGCACGCCGCCCTCCCGGGCGCCCGCCCGTTCGCCGAGGGCGACAGCGGGGCGGGGCCGGACCCGTACTCCTCCCGCGTGCGCGAGGCCCGGCAGAACGGGCGTGCCGCCCTCCCGGGTGCCCGTGCGTCCGCCGAGGGCGACGGCAGCGGTACGGGGCCGGACGCGGGAGCGTCGGCGTCCCCGTACTCCACGGACGCGGGGAGCGCGACGCCGCCCGGGCGGATAGCCGACCCGTACGGGGTGCGCGGTGCCCCGTGGCACGGCGCCGGGCCGCGCACCGGAGCCGGCGGTACGCCCCCGGCCCTGGGCGGCGGTGCGCGCCGGCCGGGGCTGCCGGCGGCGGATCCCCGGCCCGGGCACGCCGTCGTGCCGGGCCAGGGGTACGCCCCGGGTGCCGAGCCGGCGTCCGGGGCCGGCCGCCAGGGCGCCGGTCCCGTCGTGCCCGCGCAGGCGGGCGGCCGGTGGGACGAGCCGGGTGCCGTACGCCGGGGGCCCGGGACCGCGCTGGCCGCCGAGCGGGCGCGGCAGGTGCGGATGACCGTGGTGGGGCCGGTGACCGAGCGCTGGGCGCCGGAGCAGGCCGGTCCCGTGCACGAGAACTGGCAGCTGGCCGCGCCGATCGGCCCGGCCACCGACCTGTGGGCGCTGGGCGCCCTGCTGTTCCGGGCCGTGCAGGGGCATGCGCCGTACCCGGAGGAGTCGACGGCCGAGCTGGTGCAGCTGGTGTGCGCCGAGCCGCCCGCCTTCGCCGAGGAGTGCGGTCCGCTGCGGCCGGTCGTGGAGTCGCTGCTGCGCCAGGACCCCACCGAGCGGCCGGACGTGGAGGAGCTGAGCGGCTGGCTGCGGTCGCTGGTGCGGTCCGCGCCCGAGCCGGACGCCGGCACCCGTGTCGTGCCGGTGCCGCCCGCCGACCCGAGCCGGCTGCCGATCGTGCGGCGCCGCGGCGAGCTGGTGCGCCGACGGCGCGCCGGACTGCCCGCGGCCCATCCGCACGGCCGGCACAAGCGGGCCCGGGAGGGCACCCGTTCGCCGCGCAGCCTGGGCCGGACCCTGCTCCTGCTGATCCTGCTCCTGCTGGCCGGCGCGATCGCGTACGCGATGCTGTTCATGCCGAAGCAGGGCACGAGCGGCGCGGCGGGCGGCGACCGTACCGGCAGCGCCGGACAGGCGAACCCCGCGCCCTCGCACACGGGTCAGCCGTCCGGCGGACCGAGCGCGCCGGGCGGCGACGCCACCGCCTCCGCGCCGGCGACCGAGACGCAGACCGGCGGGGACCCCTCCGTCCCCGACGGGTTCGCGCTGCGCAAGGACCCGGAGGGTTTCCGGGTCGCCGTCGCCGAGGGCTGGGACCGCACCCCGAAGAACGGCAGCGGCCAGGTGGTGTACGCGCACGGGAACCTCGAGCTGATCGTCGTACCGGGCCGGGACGGCACGTCCGCGTACGGCAGCGATCCGATGGCCTACCAGCGGGACAAGGAGCGCGAACTCCAGCCGTACCGCGACTCCAGCTGGGCCACGGCGTCCGGTCTGCGGACCATCGAGGTGGGCGGACGCACCATGGCCGAGGGGCAGTTCACCTGGACCGACGGGCAGGGCCGGGACCTGTTCGTGCGCAACATGGCGCTGCTGCTGAACGGCCGGTACCACATCGTCCAGGTGCGCGGCCCGGAGGCCGAGCGCGACGAGGTGACACGGCTGTACGAGCAGGCTACGGCGACGTATCGCTACACGGGTTGAGCAGCGTGTGTCCGGGGCGGGACGGAGTGCTTCCGGTTCCCTCTCTCGCGCGGAAATGACCATCGTCACAGTGCGGTTTCCTTCGTACCCCGCTGGTTCCCTGGGGGCAGGCCGGTCCTTAGTCTGACCCTGTCAAGAGCATTGCGGGGCAACGTGAATCAGATGCAGGGCCTGCTCATAGCGGGCCGCTACCGGCTCGCCGATTCCATCGGGAGCGGGGGCATGGGCCGGGTGTGGCGCGCCCACGACGAGGTGTTGCACCGGAAGGTCGCCATCAAGGAGTTGACCGCCGCGCTCTACGTCTCCGACAGCGACCGGGCCGTCCTGCTCGCCCGCACCCGGGCCGAGGCGCGGGCCGCCGCGCGCATCAACCACTCCGCCGTCGTCACCGTGCACGACGTGCTGGAACACGACGGCCGCCCGTGGATCGTGATGGAGCTGGTCGAGGGTGCCTCGCTGGCCGACGCGGTCAAGGAGCGGGGGCGCGTGGAGCCCGCGGAGGCCGCGCGGATCGGGCTGTGGGTGCTGCGGGCGCTGCGCGCCGCGCACTCCGCCGGGGTGCTGCACCGGGACGTCAAGCCGGGCAACGTGCTGCTCGGCGCGGACGGCCGGGTCCTGCTCACCGACTTCGGCATCGCCCAGATCGAGGGCGACACCACCATCACGCGCACCGGGGAGGTCGTCGGCTCGGTCGACTACCTGGCGCCCGAGCGGGTGCGCGGCCACGACCCCGGCCCGGCCTCCGACCTGTGGGCGCTCGGCGCCACGCTGTACACGGCGGTCGAAGGGCGCTCGCCGTTCCGGCGCACCTCGCCGCTCGGCACCATGCAGGCGGTCGTCGAGGAGGAGGCGGGCGAGCCGCGCCACGCCGGTCCGCTCGCCCCGGTCATCGCCGCGCTCCTGCACAAGGAACCGGCCCGGCGGCCGGGCGCGGACGAGGCCGAGCAGATGCTCGCCGAGGCGGCGGAGGGCCGCCGCCCGCGCGCGGCACAGGCATTCGTCCCGACCCAGGGCTCGGGTATCCAGGCACCCCACGGCAGGGGCCCGGACACGACCGCCCCCGGCGAACTCCCGCGCGCCGGCTACGGACCGGGCGCGTCGGGCGGCGCGTACGGCCCCGGGCACGGCGCCGGTTCCGGCACGTCGGCCGTCGGGTACGGCGCCGGTCCCGGGACTCCGGCCCCCGGCCACGGCTCGGCCGGTCCCGGCTACGACGTGGTGGCGGGCGGTCCCGGCGCGGGCCGCTCCGCGACCGGGCCGACGGCGGTGGCGCCGGCGGGCGGCCCGTTCCCGGCCGGCGGGCCGGCGCAGGCCCGGCCCCGCCGCAGGCTGCGCACCCTCGTGCTGGTCGTCGCCCTCGCGGCGGTCCTCGGCGGCGCCGGCGCGGTGGCGATCCGGCAGTGGGGCGGCGCGGCCACCGGGTCCGGCGGCGGGGCGAGCCCGGCCCCGGCGCCCGCCGACAGCGTCACGCCCGGGTCCGACGGCGCGCTGCCGGCCGGCTGGACGACATACCACGACCCGCTGGGCTTCAGCCTGTCCCTGCCCAAGGGCTGGAAGCGCAAGGTGTACAGCGACGACGGCGACCTCAAGCAGATCGACTACACGCCCGACAAGGGCCTGCACTTCGTCCGCATCGCCGTCGACCGCTCACCGGACTACGCCGACGCCCTCTCCCACCAGAAGGACCTGGAGCAGCAGCTCCACCGGCTGGTCGACTACCGGCGCGTCACGATGGAGGAGAACCTCTACCGCGACCGCAAGGGCGCGCGGTGGGAGTACACCTGGACCGCGCTGAAGAAGGACGCGCCCTACGTGCCCGGTCCGCGCCGCGCGGTCGAGGAGACGTACTTCTCGCGCCAGGGCACCGAGTACGCGATCTACATGTCCTCGCCGGCCGGTGACTGGCCGACGGTCGGCAAGCAGTTCACCTGGGTGCTGCGCGGCTGGCAGGAGCCGGACGAGGGCTGAGCCGGCCGGACCGGCGCGCCCGAGTCGGCCGAAATTGGCTGGCTGCGCGGTGCGTCTTGGCCGGGCGGTGCCCCGGAGGGCGGGCACCCCGTGCGGCATGATGGGGCGCATGGGGACCGAGGGAGCCGACTTCCGGCTGATCGCGGGCCGTTACCGCCTGGAGGAACGCATCGGGCGCGGCGGCATGGGCGTCGTGTGGCGGGCCGGCGACCAGGTGCTGGGCCGCCAGGTGGCGGTCAAGGAACTCCTCCCGGACGACTCGCTCCCGGACGAGGACGCGCGCCGCCGCCGCGACCGTACGTTCCGGGAGGCCCGCGCGGTCTGCCAGTTACGGCACCCGCACATCATCGTCGTGCACGACGTGGTCGAGCAGGACGAACGGCCTTACCTGGTCATGGAGTTGATCGACGGCGGCTCGCTCGCCGAGCGGATCGCCCGGCAGGGCCCGGTGGACGCCGCCGAGGCCGCCCGGATCGGTGTCGCCCTGCTGAGCGCGCTGCGCACCGCGCACGAGGCGGGGGTGCTGCACCGGGACATCAAGCCCGCGAACGTCCTGATCGAGTCCGGCACGGACCGGGTCGTCCTCACCGACTTCGGGATCGCGCAGGTCGAGGGCGCCACCACGCTCACCGAGACCGGCTCGTTCGTCGGCTCGCCCGAGTACACCGCGCCGGAGCGGATGTCCGGGCTGCGCACCGGGCCGGAGTCCGATCTGTGGTCGCTGGGCGCGCTGCTGTGCACGGCGCTCAGCGGCGAGTCGCCGTTCCGGCGCGACTCGCTCGGCGGCATCCTGCACGCCGTCGTCACCGACGAGATCCGCCCGCCGGCCCAGGCCGAGCCGCTGCTGCCCGTCGTACGGGGCCTGCTGGAGCGCGACCCGGACCGGCGGCTGGGCGCGGCGGACGCCGAGCGCATGCTGCGGGCGTACCTGGAGACCGGCCGGACGCCGGACGCGCCGGGCCAGGGCACCGCGGGGACGCACGGCGGCGGGCTCATCCACCGGATCGGCGCCGGCCGCACGCCGAAGCCCCCGGCGCCCTACTCGCCGACCCAGCTGGACCTGCCGTACGGCCCGCCGCCGCCGCCCGCCCCGACCCGGACGTCCGCGGACGCGGCCCCGGCCCGCTCCTCCCGGCGCGCGGTCCTGGTGGCGGCGCTGCTCTTCGCCGCGCTGGCCGGGGCCGGCGTGTCGGCCGCCGCGCTGCTGCTGCACCGGGGCGGGGACGGGGGCGGCGGCACCCCGGGCGGTACGGCGACGTCCCCGGTGACCCGGACCGGAACGGGAGGTACGGCCGGCTCGCCCACACCGACCGGGACCCGGCCGACACCCACACCCGACGCCGGCGGCTCGCACACCGCGCCCTCCGGTTACCGCACGGCCCGCGACCCGGCCGGCTTCTCCCTCGCCGTACCGGAGGACTTCACCCGCAGCCGGCAGGGGCAGCGCGTCTTCTACCTCTCGCCGGGCGAGACCTTCCGCCTGGGCATCCGGGTCGGCGCGCCCCAGCCGGGCGGCCCCGAGAGCGTGATGAACCGCTCGGCCGCCGCCGGCCCGTCCACCAACCCCGGTTACCACGACGGCCGGGTCACCCGGACCACGCACGACGGACGCCCGGCCGCGTTCTGGGAGTTCACCTGGGACGGCTTCAGCGCGGCCGAGGGCCCCCGGCACACCTTCGACCTGTGCTGGGAGCAGAACGGACTGCTGTACGACGTGTGGGTGTCGGCCCCGGTCGGAAAGGTGCAGGAGGCGCGGGAGTACTTCGACGTGGCGGTCGACACGTTCTCGGTCCCGGGTGCGTGACCGGTCCGCCACCCGCGAACGCGCCCCGCTGACACCCCGCTTCGACAACGGCCCGCCGCGCACGGTACTCATGTGGCATGACCGAAGACGGCGAACACCCGCCCGACGCACGTCTGATCGGCGGCCGTTACCGGCTGGCCGGGCGCCTCGGGGCCGGCCCGGCCGGGATCGTGTGGCGTGCCCGGGACGAGCAGGGGGAGGGGGAGGTCGCCGTCAAGGAGCCGCTGCTGCCGGGCGATCCGGCCGCCGACGAGGACAGCGGGCGCATCGCGCACCGGCTGCACCACGAGGCCCGGGCCGCCACCCGGGTGCGGCACCCCTCGGCCGTGACGGTGTACGACGTCGTCACCGAGGCCGGCATCCCCTGGATCGTCATGGAGCTGGTGTCCGGCGAGTCGCTGCGCGAGGTGCTGCGGCGCGGGCCGCTCCCGCCCGCCGAGGCCGCGCGCATCGGGCTCGCGGTGCTCGGCGCGCTGCGCGCGGCCCACGCCGTCGGCATCGTGCACCGGGACGTCAAGCCGGCCAACGTCCTGCTGGAGTCCGGCACCGGGCGGGTCGTCGTCACCGACTTCGGTGTCGGCGGCGGGCACGCGCCGGACGCGCCCGCCGGTTTCGTCGCCCCCGAGCGGGCGGCGGGTCCCGGGGCCGGCCCGGCGAGCGACCTGTGGTCCCTGGGCGCGCTGCTGCGTGCCGCCGTGGGGGACACGGACCCCGGCCCGCTGGGCCCGCTGCTGGACCGGCTGGGGGCCGACGAGCCGGCGGCACGGCCGGACGCGGCGGAGGTGGAGGCCGTGCTCCGCGACTACCTGGGCCTCACCGCCGTACCGGAACCGGCGCGCGAACCCGTCCCCGCGCCCGCGGTACCCGAGTCCGCCGCCCCCGCCGACGAGCCGCCCGCGCCCCGCCGCACCCCGCTGGCCGCGCTCGGCCTCCTCCTCGCGAGAAAAACCGAAGTCGACTGATCGTTCCCGCTTCGCCCCCCTCAACGCCCTGATCAGGGCGTTTTCTGCCAGTGATCGCTGGCAGCGTGTGAGCGGTCGGTGAATCCCCGTTACCGACGGGTACACAAAGCCCCCGCAGCGGCATACCCTGCGCCTCATGACGGACACGCAGGCCCCGGACACCGCCGGTACCAACCCGCTCGCGCCCGCCCCGGAAGGCGCCCGCACCGCCGCCGACGTGGTCACGCCGGAGTTGGTGGCCCAGCTCACCAAGGGCGTCGTCGGCTCCGGCCGCACCGCCAACCACACCCCGTTCACCGGCGAGAAGCTGGCCGACCTGCCCGAGTCCACCCCGGAGGACGTCGGCAAGGCCTTCGAGGCGGCCCGCGCCGCCCAGGCCGTGTGGGCGAAGGTCCCGGTCCGGCAGCGGGCCGCCGTGCTGCTCCGCTTCCACGACCTGCTGCTGGAGCGGCAGGCCGAGGTCCTCGACCTGGTCCAGCTGGAGACCGGCAAGGCCCGCCTGCACGCGCACGAGGAGGTGCAGGCCGTCGCCGTCGCGGCCCGCCACTACGGCCGCCGGGCCGCCGCGTACCTCAAGCCCAAGCGGCACGCGGGCGCCATGCCGACCCTGACGAAGGTCACCGAACTGCGCCACCCGCGCGGGGTCGTGGGCCAGATAGCCCCCTGGAACTACCCGCTGGAGCTGTCCGTCGGCGACGCCCTGCCCGCCTTCGCCGCCGGCAACGCCGTCGTGATGAAGCCGGACACCGAGACCTGCCTCACCGCGCTGTGGGCCCGTGACCTGCTGATCGAGGCCGGGCTGCCCGAGGGCGTCTTCCAGGTCGTCCTCGGCGAGGGCCCGGTCGTCGGCCCGGAGCTGGTCAGGCACGCCGACTACGTCTCCTTCACGGGCTCCACCCGCACCGGCCGCGAGGTCGCCGTCGGCGCCGCCTCCCGCCTGGTCGGCGTCTCCCTCGAACTCGGCGGCAAGAACGCCATGCTGGTGCTGGAGGACGCCGACGTCGAGAAGGCCGCCGCGGGTGCCGTGCGGGCCTGCTTCTCCTCCGCCGGCCAGCTGTGCATCTCCATCGAGCGGCTCTACGTCCACGAGTCGGTCGCCGACGCCTTCCTGGAGCGGTTCGCCGCCCGCACCCGGGCCATGCGGCTCGGCACCTCCCTCGCCTACGGCGCCGACATGGGCTCGCTGGTCGGCGAACGCCAGCTGGAGACCGTCGAACGGCATGTGCGGGAAGCCGTCGCCAAGGGCGCCAAGGTGCTCGCGGGCGGGGTGGCCCGCCCCGACATCGGCCCGTACTTCTTCGAGCCCACCATCCTCGACGGCGTCGAGCCCTCCATGGCCGTCTGCGAGGAGGAGACCTTCGGCCCGGTCGTCTCCGTCTACCGCTTCAAGAGCGACGACGAGGCCGTCGAACGCGCCAACGCCACGCCCTACGGCCTGAACGCCTCGGTGTGGACGGCGAACGCCCGCCGCGGCCGGGACGTCGCCGCCCGCCTGCGCACCGGCACGGTCAACGTCAACGAGGGCTACGCGCCCGCCTACGGCAGCGTCCAGTCCCCGATGGGCGGCATGAAGGACTCCGGCCTCGGCCGCCGCCACGGCTCCGAGGGCATCCTCAAGTACACGGAGGCGCAGACGGTGGCCCAGCAGCGGCTGCTGCCGATGGCGCCCTCGCTGGGGATGGACGACGAGTCCTACGCCCGCTTCATGAGCACGAGCCTGAAGCTGATGAAGGCATTCCGGTTCCGCTGACAGCACCCAGGAAACACCCCGTTCTCAACGAGGAGAGCACGTGTCGCAGGAGAAGTCCGTCCAGACCCGGGACGAGGACGGGTACGACTACGACGTCATCGTCGTCGGATCGGGGTTCGGCGGCTCGGTGTCCGCCCTCCGGCTCACCGAGAAGGGATACCGGGTCGGCGTCCTGGAAGCCGGGCGCCGCTTCACCCGCGCCACGCTGCCCAAGAACTCCTGGGACCTGAAGAACTACCTCTGGGCCCCGAAGCTCGGCATGTACGGCATCCAGCGCATCCACCTGCTGGGCAACGTCATGGTCCTCGCGGGCGCCGGCGTCGGCGGCGGCTCCCTCAACTACGCCAACACCCTCTACGTACCGCCGAAGGCCTTCTTCGACGACCCCCAGTGGCGGCACATCACCGACTGGCGAGAGGAGTTGAAGCCGTACTACGACCAGGCCCAGCGCATGCTCGGCGTCCGGCTCAACCCCACCATGACCCCCTCCGACGTGCACCTGAAGGCGGCGGCCGAGCGGATGGGGGTCGGCGACACCTTCCACCTCGCCCCGGTGGGCGTGTTCTTCGGCGACGGCGAGGACGCCGACGGCAGGACGAAGGCCCGGCCCGGGCAGCAGGCGAACGACCCCTACTTCGGCGGGGCCGGACCCGACCGCACCGCCTGCACCGAGTGCGGCGAGTGCATGACCGGCTGCCGGCACGGCGCGAAGAACACCCTCAACGAGAACTACCTCTACCTCGCCGAGAAGGCCGGCGCGGTCGTCCACCCCCTGACCACGGTCGTGTCCGTCACCGACGACTCGCGGGGCGGCTACGCGGTGGCGACCCTGCCGACCGACCGGAAGAAGAAGGGCGAGGGCCGGATCCTCACCGCCCGCAGGGTGGTCCTCGCGGCCGGCACCTACGGCACCCAGACCCTGCTGCACCGCATGAAGGCCGGCGGCCAGCTGCCGTATCTGTCCGCCCGGCTCGGCGACCTGACCCGCACCAACTCCGAGGCGCTGGTCGGCGCGCAGACCGACGACCGCCGCTACCGCAGGGCGACCGGCGCGCCGAAGGCCGACTTCACGCGGGGCGTCGCCATCACCTCCTCGATCCACCCCGACGAGAACACCCACATCGAGCCGGTCCGCTACGGCAAGGGCTCCAACTCGATGGGCGGCCTGTCGATCCTCCAGGTGCCGTACGCCGAGGGCTCCTCGCGCGTCCTGGCCTGGCTGGCGAACGCGGCCCGGCACCCGGTGCTGGTCGCCCGCTCGCTGTCCAACCGGCGCTGGTCGGAGCGGACCATCATCGGCCTGGTCATGCAGTCCCTGGACAACTCGCTGACCACGTATCTGAAGCCGGACGGGGTCGGCAAGGGCCTGCTCACCGCGCGGCAGGGGCACGGCGCGCCCAACCCCAAGCAGATCCGGGCCGCGACCGAGGCCGCCTCCGCGCTCGCCGCCGAGATCAACGGCTTCGCCGGCAGCAACGTCGGCGAGCTGATGGGCACCCCGCTCACCGCGCACTTCCTCGGCGGCTGCCCCATCGGCGACTCCGCGGAGACCGGTGTGATCGACCCGTACCACCGGCTCCACGGCCACCCCGGCATCTCGGTCGTGGACGGCGCCGCGGTCTCGGCGAACCTGGGGGTGAACCCCTCGCTGACGATCACCGCGCAGGCCGAGCGGGCGATGTCGTTCTGGCCGAACAAAGGCGAGGAGGATCCGCGGCCGGCGCCGGGGGCGGCGTACGAGCGGCTGCAACCGGTGGAACCGAAGGCGCCGGTGGTCCCGGCGGACGCGTTCGGCGCGCTGCGGCTGCCGTTCCTGGGGGTGCCGGCGGTCCCTCCGAAGAAGTGACCACGGCGGCACGGGCGGCACCGCGCTGACAGCGGCCCGGCGGTACAGAGAGACCTGCCTCCCCCTCCGAAGGCAGGTCCCTCTCACCGTTTCTTGATCCGGCAGGTTTGATCAGCGAAAAGGGAGAAGGGTTGCTTCGGAGGCCCGGGATTTTCCTGTGATGCGAGTCACATCCGCGGGGGATGCCCGACCGTGGGCGCGACAGGGCATGACGAACAGGGCATGACGAAGGGCCCCGCGGGACGGTGAGACCGCGGGGCCCTTCTCTGGTCAGCACCGGCGTCAGGGCAGCGCCGGTGCCCGGGAGCGGCGCCGGGGGTTGCGCCGCGTGTTCGTGTGCCCTGTGGCCTGTCTTCAGTTTTTCCGCCGGCCGGCCCCGGGCGTCCCCGGAGCCGGCCGTTCTCTTGGGTGACCGGGCTGCTGTCCCCTGCCGTCCGGTCACTTCCTGGGGCGAGGTCCCACGGCGTACGGCACGACCCGTACGCCTCATCGCCCCAGCGAGCCACGCGTGGTTCTTTCGGGCCCGCCCCTGGCTGGCACGGACACCCCGCTCAACGAGGCGGCGGGCGGGCCGGTCACGCGCCGTACGGGTGAGAGCGGGGCCGAACTCAGATACGACCCCGGCTCAGCTCCAGCAGGGTCATGGCGAGGTTGGTGCCGGGCTTGCCGAGGGCGTCCCGGTAGCGGGCGAGGATCTCCATCTCGCGGGAGAGGTGCACCCGCCGGCCGCCGGAGGCGATGCGGGTCTGCTGGACGACGGCGGAGACGGCCATCCGCTCCTGGATGAGGCCGATGATCCGGTCGTCGAGCGCGTCGATGCGCTCACGGGCGTCGGCGATGACCGTGTCGGGGCCGGCGGCCGCTTCCGTGCTGGTGGTGGTCATGCGGGGCTCCTTGTCGGGAAGGCGGCTGCCCTGGAACGACAGGACCCGGAAAACGACAGGCGCCCCGGGCCTTGTCGGCCC